>NZ_CEYLVT010000108.1:0-24729 GCF_982860115.1 Moorena sp. | reverse complement strand
CCCACCCCTAACCCCTCCCAGGAGGGGAACGGGAATCGGGAATCGGGAATCGGAAACAGTAGTCAAGAGCTCCGAATAGTTTGTGATGTTATGAGAAATCAGCAAGAGTGTTCATGACCTATTTAAAAAGGCTATATATAGGTATCCTAAATAAATTGTGATAATTTTTGATCCGAAGTTCCCTGTTCCCTGTTCCCTGTTCCCTGTTCCCTGTTCCCTGTTCCCTTTGTTATACTTACCTGATTTAAATACTCCTGAGCTTTACTAGCTTGGGTGATTAATACCTCAAAAGCTGGGATATCAGTATCCCATTCAATCAGAGTAGGCACTGGACCAAAGCGCTCTAATGTTGCTTGATACAATTCCCACACTGGAGGATGAACAGGATAACCGTGGGTATCATATAGATAATCTTCCCGTTCTTCATACCCTGCTAAATGAATTTGTTTGACCCTGGTTGCTGGTATTGTATTCAGGTAATCAAGGGGGTCAAATCCCTGATTAGTAGCAGTGACATAAAGATTGTTGACATCTAACAGCAAGTAACAATCGGCTTTTTCTAACAATTGTTGGATAAATACCCATTCTGGCATGGTTGAATCTGTGAAACTCACGTAAGCCGATGGGTTTTCTATCAAAATCCGACAACCTAGAAATTCCTGAGCTTGCAAGATCCGTTGGGCTACATGTTCCATCACCGCTTCGGTATAAGGAAGAGGAATTAAATCGTTAAGATAGTGACCATTAACGGAAATCCAGGATAGGTGATCGGAAATGTATGCTGGTTCAATCTGCTGGGCTAACTCTTTTAAATTTGTCAAATACTCTAAATCTAAAGGGTCGGTTGACCCCAAAGACATACCGACGCCATGTAACGTAACGGGATAGTTTTGGCGGACTTTTTCTAAATAGTGGAGTGGTAAACCCTGAGACGTTAAATAATTATCTAATAATACCTCAAACCAAGGTATAGTATGTTGATGAGTAAGGATATCTTGATAATGGGCGGAGCGTAAGCCGATTCCAGCACCTTTAATTGAAGCTGAAGGAAGGTGAGTTGTCATAGGATTTTTGTCATGGCATTATTGTTAGTATTTATCCATGGTAGTGGTGAGATATCAGCAGGGAGCATTTCAGCTGAATCTAATTCCCCCCTTTCTTAAGGGGGGTTAGGGGGGATCTGTATGCATAACGCTACTCAGCTGAATCTAATTCCCCCCTTTCTTAAGGGGGGTTAGGGGGGATCTGTGTACATAACCCTACTCAGCCATGATTCCAAAGCTGATAGCTGAGTGCGCAGCGTGCTGATAGCTTGGTTTAATTGGCTTGGGCACTCTCGGTTGGCTTTTCAGTTTCCTGGCTGGAGGTTTTTGGTGGAACTATTTTACCACCAACAATCTTGTCGCAAGTGCCTTCAGGAACGTAGATCCACTCTTCGGGATCGCTATCTACTGTAGCCTGCCCGCCGCAATCATGCTTGCTGGTGCCACAATCATTCATCCCCTTCTTAACGATACCAGCACATTTTTCCATTCCTTCCTTACCGGCCAAGGCGTTTTCAGATGCTACACCTAAACCTAGAGCCAAGACACTAGTCAAGGCAGCGCTTACCATTATGGTTTTTTTGATATCTTTCATGACACAACTCTCCCGAATATCAGAACTGACTCCTAAGTCCGTAGACAGAATTAAACTAAAACAATATTGGTTTAATTCCAATCTATGTAATTAATATTCAAAGTATTTAACCTATCTTAACCGAGTCTTTGAAAAGTATGAGATAACCCTGAGAAAGTTATTAGAATAGGATAGGACATTTAAAAACCTTTGGAAATAAAGGACGTAAGCTATCAGCTATCAGGTTTTTGTTGTAAATGTATCACTCCCGGAAGTGTGGGGAGGGTGGGAAGTGTGGGGAGATGGAGAGATGGGGAGATGGTGTAGATTGTTATTAAGGGTAACTATCATAACATGATATTAGCCTTCTATTGTGCTAAGTGTTTTTGCCAAAGTGAGATGCACCCACTAATGCTCTTGTAGTGACCAATAGCTTTATCATTGTCAATCACCCTTTCAAGAAGAAACAATTTTTTGAGGACTGAATCGATCCAAAGCTAAGAGAGAGCCTTTAAGGGTTCAACTGTAATACATTTTTTTCATAACTATGAGGTACACAGGATTTTTTCACTCTTGCCTCTTGCCTTTTGCCTCTTGCCTCTTGCCTCTTGCCTCTTGCCTCTTGCCTTTTGCCTTTTGCCTTTTGCCTCTTGCCTCTTGCCTCTTGCCTCTTGCCTCTTGCCTCTTGCCTGTTACCTGTTCCCTAAAACCCATAACGAAAGTACCTCACCCAATTGAAAACTGCTATATGTGGCAACCACTAAAACAACAACTATGGGAATGGCGCGGTGTTCTAATTACTACACCGGTGGTGGCTGGAATTGCGATCGCTTTCAGGCTACTCGGCTGGTTACAGCCTTACGAACTAGCGGCTCTCGACCAATACTTTTGTTGGCGTCCGAAGGAACCTACGGATGAACGGATTGTGATTGTGGCTATGAGTGAGGCAGATTTAAAGCGTGCTGGACGGTGGCCAATCACTGATCGGATGCTTGCCCAACTTTTAGAGAAAATCAAAGCTCAAAATCCTGCAGTAATTGGTCTTGACCTGTATCGGGATTTTCCAGTTGAACCCGGTCATGGTGAGTTACGCAGGGTGTTTGACACTACGCCTAACTTAGTTGGTATCGAATACATCGATCAAGACAACCCTGACAATGCGGTGCCTCCTCCACCGATTCTCAGTGAACGTGGTCTAGTGGGTGCCAATAATGTCCTAAACGATACGGATGGTATCCTGCGGCGCAGCTTACTGACTCTGAAGGTAAATGATGGCGTACAACCTTCGTTTAGTATGCTCCTAGCGGGGATTTATCTAGAGTCAAGAAACATTTTTCCTGAACCATTACAGCAAGATCCCAGAATTTTCCAGTGGGGCAAGGCCATGTTTCGCCCTTTGGCCAGCAATGACGGTGGTTATGTGGGAATGGATGATGGCGGTTACCAGATTTTCTTGAACTATCGCGGAGCAGCGGGAACCTTCCGCACCGTAACCATGACCGACATTCTGGAAGATAACATTCCAGATGAGTGGATCAATGATGCCATCGTTTTAATTGGTGCAACTGCGGTCAGTTTAAATGACTTTTTCTACACCCCCTACAGTAATGACATTACCATCCGGGAGTCAACGACTGGGGTGGAAGTCCAAGCTAACATGGTCAGCCAAATTATTAGTGCTGTGGAAAATGGTCGTCCGTTGCTCAAAACCTGGTCTGAGCCTGTGGAAATCCTGTGGATTGTAGGCTGGTCTGTCGTCGGTGCCACTCTAACTTGGAAATGGCGCTATCTTGGGGGTCTCGGAGGGCTGTCCTTGAGGAGAACTGGGATTACCGTGGTGGCTACAGGGGCATTATTCGGAAGTACCTATGGAGCATTTTTGGGGGGTTGGTGGCTCCCGGTGATACCGCCATTGTTAGCCTTAAGTGGGTCTGCAATTGCCATCACAGCTTACGTTGCTAGCACGGCTATTGAGATTCGTCACACTTTTGGACGTTACCTAACTGACCAAGTGGTGGCGGATTTGCTGGAAAACCCAGACAAACAAAAACTCGGGGGTGAAAGCCGGAAAATCACCATCTTGACCTCTGATTTAAGAGGCTTCACTGCCATCTCAGAACGGTTACATCCCCAAGAGGTGGTCAAAATCCTCAACATCTATTTGGGTCACATGGCGGATGTGATTACTGCTTATCAAGGAACTATCGACGAGTTCATGGGGGATGGGATTTTAGTGCTTTTTGGTGCTCTGACCCTCCAAGAGGATGATGCCCACAGAGCAGTGGCTTGTGCCCTAGCGATGCAATTAGCCATGACTAGTGTCAATGAAGAAATCGAGCAGTTGGGCTATCCAAAACTGGAAATGGGCATCGGTATCAATACCGGTGTGGTTGTGGTTGGGAATATTGGTTCCGAAAAACGCACCAAATATAGTGTCATTGGCAGCGCCGTTAACCTGGCTTACCGGATCGAATCTTATACAACTGGTGGTCAAGTTATGATTTCTTCTTCCACTTTGGAAGAAACTGGCGAATTATTAAGAATTGACGGTCAACAACAGGTAAAACCCAAGGGAATTAAACAGCCAATTACTATCTATGAAGTGGTTGGAATTGGGCATAATTATAACCTATTTTTACCCAAACAGCAAGAAACGTTTTTCCACGTTAACCAAAAAATTGAGCTACAATTTAATTATGCTTTTATAGATGGAAAGCATATCAGTAATTCGGTCTACACTGGACGTTTAGTAGAGATTTCAAGTAAGGGAGCTAAGCTTCGTGCTAACAGCAGCGAAATCTCTGCTATCCCTGAGCCACTGAGTAATCTTAAGCTCAACTTACTCGATCCAGATAATGTGAACCAACCCAGTGAGGACATCTACGCCAAGGTTTTAGAAAAAACAGCAGAACCGGGAAGTTTTTACATCCGGTTAACTGCTGTCCCTCCGGAGATATCAGCAAAACTAGAATCTCTCTACGAGTCAGTAATCAGGAATTGCTCCTAAGTTCTGTGAAGTCTAATTTAGTCACCGTTGAGTTGGGTCAAGGGTTTCGGGTATAAAAATTTACCTGGTTCCAGGCAATTTGGTCTAATTTCAAGTCTAGTTAATCGCTGCTAGAAAAACCCTGTGTTGGTTGCGGGATAATACGAGTGATCGTTTCCCTGCCACAGGAAAACTAGTCAGCGGGATTTGAGATTATAAATCCATGGTACAAAAAAATTATATCTCTGAAACAATTAAGCTTAAACTCAGGCTTTACTAAGGGTTAATGCTAATTCTTGTAATTGTCTATTCTAGTTTAATAATTCAATAAACTGATGAAAAATACCGCTAACATTATTAATTTATTGGGACGTACAACATGGGCATGTACAACATCAATCCTAATTGTACTGCTGTTTTGCACACTCACCCCTAAACCAAGCTATTCTCAAGAGTTGCAATCTGTCAACGGTCAGGTTGCAGATTCTAATCATAACTCATCTGAAAGCCAAAATAGTTCCCAAAATAGTTCCCAAAATAGTTCAACCAAGGGCTCACGCTTACGATTTATTCCACCAACCGATAGCGCTCCTCGAAAGAGTAATGGGTCTGGTTCACGAGGCGGGTGTGAGCAGTTACCACGTGAATTGGTGACGCTGTTAATTCCCTCAAAGGAAGTCGCTGCACAGACTATATCTGGTCATCCTAGATTTTTCTGGTATTTGTCCGAGCCTGTAGACGTACCAATAGTATTTACCTTGGTGGACACAGTAGAACACCAGACAATATTTGAGAAAAGGATTGACTCAGGTCAGGTAGGGATGATCTCAGTTGAACTTCCGGAAAACAGTCCACAACTGATCGCAAACCCACCAGGACTGGAGGAAGAAGACAGGAACATATACAAGTGGTTTGTTACCCTAGAATGCGATCGCGAAAACTTGTCTAACAATTCCTATTACACGAGCTGGATTGAGCGGGTATCACCACCCCCAGAATTAGAGCAAAAGCTAGCAGCAGTTGCTGCAAATACCAACAGCTCCACCTCTGAGTTACTGCATCAACAAGCAATCATCTATGCCGAAGCAGGGGCTTGGTTTGATGCCCTTGATGCCCTTTACCAGGCTCAAGCTGCTAATCCCAATGACTCCTCAATTCGATCAGATTTTATCGCTCTGTTGGAGCAAGTGGGATTGAGCCGTGTGGCACAGTAGTGGGTGAGTGGGTCACTGCTGAGTTAACACATAGTATGGGATCTGCTTGGGTTTGTTGTTTTGCTTGTGCTATATCAATCTCCTGAAACACCCCACTCCCTCTATGGTGATGGGGAGATGAGGTGATGGGGAGATGGCAGCATAGAACTATATAGCACTACCTATTCAGATGTTTGACATTTTTAAACTCTGAAACGTGAGTCTAGTTTACTTCTGACTTCTGACTTCTGACTTCTGAAGCTAAGCGTAGCGCTATATCACTCCGAGGAAGTCGCGCAATTCCTCAACCAACCATCTTTTTTCAACATTGCTAAGTTTGGAACCAAATTTGTGTTGTTGGGCTCCTTCCCCAATAGCACAGGTAATAGTTTTTTGACCTAGGAAATTAACACTACTATCCAGTTGAACAAATTTAATATCTACTGTACGTCCTATAATCTGTCGCCACGTTAAACCAAATAAATGCCATTCTATCTTGAAGGTATATCGGTTAATTTCCAAAGATATCTCACCAGCAATATCAAATAATAGTTCCAATAAAACTAGCAAAATAATCCAGAAGTTAAGGAAAACGACAGTCGAAAAAACAGTTACCATTGTCCCCAGTATCCAGGAATTTATAACTTTAAGTACATAGAATATCAAGACAGCCCATAGCAAGTTATCATCCTTTAATCCACAGGGCGGAATTTGTGCTACCAAACGCTGGTGATTTTTTATCAAAATGATGCGACTACCAGCAGGTTGTTGCCGCTGTGGTATTATAGAAATGGAAAAAGAACTGGAAATTGACTTTTTTTGCCGTAAGGCATCTATCGCTTCCTCCACAGACTGGAATCGGTCTTCTACAGCTGGTTCTAGCATCTTCTCTAACCAGTTAGCAAAATGCTCTGATATCTGTACTGAACCACGAAAATCAATCTTTAGTCGCTGGTGAGGTAGATCGGCAGGAGAGCGATGGGTTAACAAAAACAATAGTGTTGCTCCTAAACTATATAAATCAGAAGCACAAAATGCTTGTCCTTGAAACTGTTCTGGTGGCATATAGCCAAAAGTGCCAACAAATGTTTCCCCATAGCTTAAAGTATTACGATAGACATATTTGACAGCACCGAAATCCACCAAAAACACGTTACCTTTGGAAGTTATAATCAGGTTTTGTGGTTTAATATCTCGGTGAATCACAGCTGGATTCAGTTGATGGAGGTACTGAAGAATGTCCAAAATCTGGAAAGCAATTTCCTTGATTTCCCCCTGACTAGGGTACCAACCCTTTTTGACTAACTCACTGAAGGATTGACCCCCAACCAATTCTTGAATTAGGTAAAAACGGCGGTCATCAGCAGTATCTATGTAGAAGTAGTCTAAGTATTTGGGGATAGCATGATAGTTGAGCTTGGCCAGGATTTTAGCTTCTCTTTCAAAAAGTTCTAACCCTTTCCAGTTTTCTAGACCGCGCAGGGAAATGGCTTTCAGGGCTACTCGCTTGTAGTTAGTTAAATCTTCAGCTTCGTAGGTTGTTCCAAAGCCACCCTGACCTAAGGGTGCAACAATGCGATAGCGGTCACTAATAATTGTTTTTGGCTGATGTAGTAATATCATTGGCTGTCTCCTAAAAATGTGATTTGTGTCAGGATTCAGCTATCAGCAGTCAGCTTTCAGCTCTAGTTTCTGGAAGCTTGTTATAGCAATTCTCTATATTATGACTTAAAAATTGATCCCCCTAAATCCCCCTTAATAAGGGGGACTTTGAGGTTGATAAGCGTACCTCATAAATGCTATAAACGCTATAAATTCGCAGCTTGTTAAATAAAGAGATTAATACCAATTTAATAATTTTGGATCAGCTCTGTTGCTGTCATTATTAATAGCGGTTTGGGCAGCTTTTGAAGTAGCGTGTTAGCTGATAGCTGTTCGCGCAGCGTGCGCGTAGCGCATAGGCTGATTGAGCTTTGCTCACGCTACGCGATCGCTGATTACTGTAGTGAGAATTTCGGCGTTGCTGATTGGAATAAGTTCCTAAGCCTAAGCAATAATTGCTAACAATTGGCGTAGCCATGGCACCGCCTTTATCCAAACAATGTGGATTTGACGCAATTGCCATTTATCCCTAGAAGTAACGACTGTTGGCTACTAGGAAATAATTAGCGATCGCGTAGCGTGACCGAAGGTCAATCGCATAAGCGCCAAAGGCGATTGCTAATATAAGGCTTAAGACCAGATCAGGACTTACCTATTTACTTATTATTTTTAGGATCATTACTTTGGCTCCAAGGTAAAAGTGGCATCAGAAAGCTCCAACCAATCACCTTTGCGCCTTTGCTAAACCTAAAAACACTCCTTTACGTGGATAGAAGTGTTTTTCCTTAGCCTGCCCAGCTTGGAGATATCAATATTTTGACTATAGCGACAGCTTTTTAATTTGTCAACCGTAGTATTCCAGATATCAGCTTAAAATCCATTAATCTATATATAGCTGAGCGTGCTGAGTATGGGATGTTGTTGGTTTTTTTTGTTTTGCGATTCGGGCAAAGCCCGACGCTGCGCGAACAGGATATATCTCTAGGGAATGCGATTGACCTACGATCACACGGGGCGCGTTCGCATTCCTCGAACCCTTGTGTAAAACTGGAACAAAGTAATTATGGACTAGTAGGTAATGATCAATTGGGACACTGAAGATCGTAAGCAACTAATTACTCTACTTCCCCGACTTGATTCTTATCAATCGACCGTTTCTGATTATATTCCTCAATCAATTCAGAAAGATTAGCATTTTTTTCCTTCAGAAGCTGCAGGTACTCTTCTTCCATAGCATTGGTAAGTTCAAGATTTCTCATATCTATCGCTAAATTAATCTTAAACTCAGAAAATTTGTTATGAAACGCTGCTGCATTATCATAGCTTTCCGAAGGGTTAGTTGTCGCACTTATGGTACCGAATAATGTCCCTAATAGACTAATAAAAAATATAAAGAACTTGACGATATTTTCAGCTTGGTCATCAGAAACAAATTCTTGAATAAACGAGACAAACAAGTCATTACCTGCCGTAATACCTGCGATAGTTGCTAAAAAAATAGGGATAGTATATTGCAGAACAAAGAAAACGTACAAAAGAAAGTTTGAAAAAGAAATTTGAAAGTCACATCGTCTTTGGATATCCAAGAAAATCTTGTAGTAGTTAGACGAGAAGCTATACTTTTTTTCTTTAGGCTTTTGTCCCCACACGGCTTTCAATTTTTGTCTCAACCCGACCCTAAAAAACCCAAGCATAAAACGTTTCTGGCCATGATCTAATATCAAGTCCGGTTGACTAATCATGATATCCCTTCTGGCGTACAATCCAGAGACTACTTGGGAGGTGATTAACCGGACTTGATATAACTACTTACATTTACTTGGAGTTTAGACAGTAACCGGACACTTACGATGAAGATTGATCAAACTAGCTAATCAAACTAATTCATCCATTACCGCTCTGCGCAAAATCTCTGTCACTTCTGTTGCTATTCTGGCATCAAGTTCCACCGCTTCACGATTGAAATCTCTTGGCTCAAGCACTTTTGCCCCCCGTAGCGCCATACTGAAGGTAATCAATTTAGCTGGCTTGAGGGAATCGTCAAGACTAGGCTTAACTAATTTAACTAGGGCAACATAAACCGCTTCGGTTCTGTTCCTAATACTGGTAACTCCGTTGCCGAGTTTTGAGATAATCACTGTTGAGTCAATCACATTGAACAAACCCAACTCTTTAATAGCTAAATCAATTAACCGAGCTGGATCATTCCCCATTGCTCTGATGATACTTTCGAGACTATCCCACTTAACTCCTGGTAGCTGGCATGCTTCCGGTATGTAATTATGCCAACCCACCATTGAGATCATCCGATTTAAATCATAAGCGGATATAGTATTACTTTCCCATTGAGGGGGTTCAGGGTCAGCAGTTAGAATTATGCTTTTGGTTGTGCTACCAAACAACTGGGGGTACTCGATAAAGGGTTTTTCCCCATATCGGCCACGGAAAATCAGGCTATCATTGCCTGTAATCTGTTTAAGCCAATTTTCCAAGTCCATTTGGGGAGCAAAGCGCTTTAACATTGCCCCTAAGCAATTAGAACTTGCTGTATTGTAGTTATAACTGATCACATCTGTGATTAAATCACAAACGGGAATATCCCTTTGATTTCCAGCTTGGTCTGTGCCTCTAATTGTACACTTATCAAGATCGTCATTAGGAGATTTGCTATTAAGGCGAGACACTAGATTAATAATGGGGATAATCTTACTACCACTCCAGAATTCGTCATTACTTAGGGCATTTCGTCCCAACCATTTTACCTTGAACTCTTGGTCTTCAAAACTACCAACACAGACACATGCTTCTTTGATGTCTTGATGGAGAAACTCTAACCCTTGCTGATCAATATCTGGAAGTTGCCCCAGAATTGGATAAGGACTGAAAGTCGGATCTGCTTTAATTCCAGACACTAGATGTTTACCATCGGGTTTCTGGATCAGGCGGGAGGGATAATCTTTAATTTGCTGTTTGTATGATGAATTATCAATACCGATATATAATAGTTTGGGATTATCTTCAACACCTTGGTCAGCAGCTTTGAGGGATTTTTGGTAAACCTTATATTTGCTATAATTATCCAAATTTATCAAGACTTGAGTATCCCCAATGTCCAAATTCCACAGCACTGAATTATCCGTGCTTTTGACCAGTTGCTGATCACAAAATACTTTGAAAAAAATGTCTGGTCTTTGGTCAGCAAACAGCTCTTGAAAATAGGATTCATCGAATTCCATCCCAAAGCTGCCATGGTCATCAGTGATGGCGCTACCCACCAAGTTGTTGACAATAAGGTCTTTATCCCATGCTTCAATCCTTAGTCCTGAAACGACGCCACTGGTGTTTGAATCGATTACCCGACCTAAAATCCGAAATATTGCCATACTCAATTCTCCGATTAAAGTCAATAACTGTAGCTGATAGCTGATGGAGTAACCAAAGGAACAGCCCCTATTTGTTTTAACCTACGGATTGATGATTTGTCTATAGCAATTCTATTTACTCATGAGGTAAAAAAATATCGGTTTTAGGGAACAGGGAACAGGGAATAGGGAATAGGGAATAGGGAATAGGGAATAAATAACAGTAAATAGACAATAATGTAAAAAGTTATATCATAGCTATTAAAAATTTTATATATAAAATAAAAATTAACTTAACTTAACTTAAGTAAGTTGTTTAAGTATTGAAGATATAAATTTAAAAGAAATAATATGTTCAAGACATGACCGTTACTATCGATGACTACAACTGTAGCAGTGGTATTTGTGGGTAAATTTGCTATTACTGCTCTTTTGATTAAGGGTAATGATATCGACATGATATAATTTCCTTCTAACCTGTGGTGTAAACGCAGGTTAGCTGAAGCCTATTGAGTCAATATCATACATACTAAGGAATCTATGCCCCCAGCTGTTTCCCTCCAGAACATCTACAAAATCTACGATAAGGTCCCTGTAGTCAATGACCTCTCCTTTACCATTGAATCAGGAGAGATATTTGGTTTGCTTGGTCCGAATGGTGCTGGTAAATCCACGACAATTCGGATGCTAACTACGTTAACTGAACCGACCAAGGGTCAAATTAAGGTAGCGGGTTACGACGTTGTGGAAGAAAAAGAGCAGGTCAAGGAAAATATTGGTGTGGTCTTGCAGCAAACTAGCGTGGATATTGACCTGACTGTCTGGGAAAACATGGAACTCCACGCACGGCTGCATCACATTGCCAATCCTGGGCGTAAGCGGCTGATTAATCAGTGGTTAGAGTATGTAGAGCTAATAGACCGACGGGATAGTTTAGTGAAAACTCTGTCTGGGGGAATGAAGCGTCGGTTGCAAATTGCTAGAGCCCTGTTACATCAACCGAAGATTCTATTTTTGGATGAGCCTACAGTAGGATTAGACCCCCAAACCCGCCGTCGCCTGTGGGAAATTATTCGGGATTTGAATCGCCAAGGTATGACGATATTGCTAACTACCCACTATATGGAAGAAGTGGAGTTTTTGTGCGATCGCTATGGCGCTGGCAAGCCAGGACGGATCGGTATCATGGATTCTGGTAAACTAATCGAATTAGGTACATTTGAACAGTTGCGCCACCAACATGGGGAAGGATTACTGATCAAACAACTCTCAGAACGCTTTGAATACAAATTTTTTCCGACTCTGGAACAAGCGAGTGGCTATCTCGAAAGTTTACCCGATAAAACTGGTGTGATGGTTCGTCCCTCCAACCTGGAAGATATCTTTGTTGAACTGACAGGACGCCAATTGGATTAGAAGCGAATTAAAACAATGCCTCGTTTAGCTACCCAAATTGAAGCGATTCTATACTTGAAGGGACAGCCGGTCTCTATAGAGGAAATCTCAGAGTATGCCCAATGCGATCGCGAAAAAGTGGCGGATGGCTTGATTGAACTGATGGCAGACTATGCCCACCGGGACAGTGCTTTAGAAGTTGTGGAAACCCCTGCTGGGTATAGCTTACAGTTACGAGCCACCTTTAGTAAATTACTGCAAAACTTAATTCCCGCTGAATTGGGCACAGGTGCTTTGAGGACTTTAGCTGCGATCGCCCTTAAAGGTCCGATTACTCAAGCTGACCTAGTCAACCTTCGTGGTAGTGGAGCGTATCAACATATCCAGGAACTGGTCGAGCTCGATTTTGTCCAGAAACGTAGACAAACTGAGGGGCGCTCCTACTGGTTACAAGTTACCGAAAAATTTCATCAACACTTTGAAGTTCAGCAGCTACTGCCACCCCAATAGAAGCTATGCCAAGGGTTTCAAAAACTTCAAGATTTCTTTAAGTAAGGTTTTTTCCTCAGAATTTCTACCGAAAAAACTAATATTTATCCCCGAAAGCTGATTCAGCTTATCTCACAATCGTTTAGAGTATAGAAAAGTCGAGATGAAGCAGGTCAAACCTAAAATTCCTAATGGTATTCAACCCCGATTTTCTAAGTTCCCCAGGAGCAGAGCCTCAAGCGAACCAACTGCTGCAATACCTCCAGAATCAACCTTCTGATGTTTTAGCAAGGATTGCGAAGTCTGCTAGCCCTGAAATCCAACAAATCATATCTCAGAACGTTCAGGGGCTAGTAGGGATGCTGCCATCAGAAAACTTTAATGTTCAAATCACCACTGATCGGGAAAATTTAGCTGGATTGCTGGCTTCAGCCATGATGACTGGTTATTTTCTCCGTCAGATGGAACAGCGTATGGTTCTTGAAGACAACTTAACCAACTCCACTCCCTTACGTCCTCAGAAGCGGCCCAGTGAAAAGCGTAGCGATTCCCCAAAGCCAACTGAGTCATAGATCTCCTCTGGTTTGATACCTACTTTAATACCTACTAAGTTAGGTAGACACCAGTTAATGGGAGTATGTTCAGAATGATTAACTTGGGAAAAAGACTAAATGGAATAGGTTAACCGGATGATATTACAATAGTCTATTTTCCCTTTTTCGTTTTTAGGCGCAGGTCGAGATGGAGCGCATGGGAGGATTAACCCATAGAGGAGGATAACCGTGCATGGTCAAATTTAACTATTTCAGATACTATCATCTCCGCTAGCATCAATAGTGTCAGATATTGTAAATCTTGGAGTAATAAGTCATGAGTAAATGGTAATTGTGATTAGCCATTACTATTTACTCATTACCGATTACTTGCTACCGATTACCTATTAGCGATTATCGATTAGACCTAGCAGCCTTAGTAGTTTTATTATACTCTTTGCGTCAATTATTCTGGCCTGATCCCATGTTCCCTTGTCCGAAGTTACCGACAACTGCAGCGAAGTTTGTTACCGATTAATTATTACCCTAACCCAAACAAAACCTTCGACGCGGAGTGGATGCACAGAACTTCAACGACCCAACCAAATTTTAATCTGGTCAACTAGATTTGTGCCACCAAACCATAGGGCAAACAGAATTGAGATGGAGATGCTTGCTCCGATCAGGCACACCACTAAACCGGCTAGGCTAATTGCGCCATCATCTTCAGTTAAGCCAAAACCAGTGATAAAAATTCCCATCGCTGGAACGGTATTTGTCCCTGGAATCGGAATCATCATCGAAATTGACATTAATGCGATCGCACTCCCCATAAATATCCGACCAGGCAAACTGGTACAAATATAGCTTAGGCGAGGACGGGTAACTGCCTCAATTCGTCGCAACCAAGGGAGTCCTATTTTCAGAAAACCTTGCACGGTTTCCAATTTCATTTTTCCATTCATCATCTTCTTGGGTAGCCAGGGGCGTTTGGCACCAACGATGAGCTGAATAGCCAACAATAATATCAAAATCCCAAAGGGAATCGAATAACCCGGTGCTGGAACGGGCAAAGCAGAAGGTAGAGATAGGATAACAAATAGAAACCCAAAGATACGTTCCCCCGCTAGGGTTAAAATATCTGCCAGGCTTACCTGAGGCTCTCGCTCTTCCTCAAAAAAATAGCGCTGTAGTTCTACAGAGAGTCTAGCCATTAAGTAGTGATTAGTTATAAAAGTTAATATACTAATATATACTAATCTTTCTAGGACTTACCCTGACATTACTGATAAGATTAATTGCTAGCTGTACAGCAATTCAGAAACGGTTTGTTAGCGATCGCTTCTAACCCCACTGATTTGATCAGATCTACCCATGCTTGGGGCTGGGAATCCCGTAACTGGGCGACAGTAGTCAGAGTTTCTTGCCAAATCAGAGCATCAGCATATAGTTTGGCTTGTTCTAAGGTATTTTGCTCCTGCTCTAGATTAAGGGCTAATTCTGGACTAAGTTCAGTACGCTCTAGAATTCCTTGAACCCAATGATCTCGGCTACGCTCTTGAGGATCGCAAACGAGTACGAAAAACCACTTGTATTGCTTACCCATGGTCAGAGGTACAGTTGTCGGCAGGCTCAGTTGCACAATACCGTTCGTGTTATCCAGGCTCAAGGTAGTCAGGTAAACCTCTTGATTCTGGTCATCAATTAACACAAATTCTGCTTCGGAAGCTTTAGTTTTGGGAACATACCAGAACAGTGTAGGATTAGCCGCCACGGTTGTGACCAGATTATTGGCAGGCACGATAGCAGTCAAAGGGATATCACCGTTGTCAGTACAGGTATAGCTACGAGACCCTCCTCCTGCGGTTCTGTTCGGTTCTCCTCGTTCTGGTACTGGTGGGAATTCAATCATTGATGTCCCAGCCCCAAGGGTTCTAGACGGTGACCCTCGCTCTGGTGGTGGTGGGAATTCTAAACCTACTTCATGGTGTGGGTATGGCTGTGCCAGTAACTGGAGTGCAGTGAAGTCAGTTACCAGTGCAGCCGAGAGCATAGTAGTCAGCACTGCCAGATAGGTTGGAGATTGTTGCCAGATCATGATCAATCACCCTACTCATTAATAGGCCTCTTGCAAAAGTCAATTTTTGCTATCGGGCTATAGTATTTATCACCCTCTTTTTAAAGATTTATGCAAGAGATAGAAGTTTGTTATTTTATTCTACCTATAGGGTTGATCTGAAATTTCCGTTCAAAACCACGTCTATTATACTAGATATTATTTTTTGTCAAGGATACAAAAGTTTTTAGAGGTGCCATTTGAAATCCTCTAGGCTGGTCAGGGTAATGGATAATGGCTAATCCTCAACTACCAATTACCCATTACCCATTACCTATTACCCATTACCTATTACCGATAACCCATTACCCAAGAATAGAGATCAGGATTATTGAACCGGTATCGTCAAGGGATTAGCCTAGTTTTAGGTTCCAGAAGTCCAAGAGTTGATGTACTCGATTTGGTCTGGGGTTAGGGAATCAATGTTAATGCCCATTGCTTGTAACTTCAGGCGCGCAATGTCCTTATCCACTGCTTCAGGGATGGAGTGTAAACCTGGTTCAATGGATCCTTTGTTCTTGACTAGGTATTCACAGGCCAAAGCTTGGTTAGCAAAGCTCATGTCCATCACCGCACTGGGATGACCTTCAGCTGCTGCCAGGTTAATCAGGCGTCCTTCACCCAGTACCACAACGGATTTACCATTTTTCAAACAGTACTCTTGGGTAAAGTTCCGTACTTCTTTGACTTCCGTTGCCATTTCCCCTAAGGACTTGAGGTCAATTTCAATATCGAAGTGACCAGAGTTACACACCATTGCTCCATCTTTCATCACCTCGAAATGCTCAGGGCGAATCACGTGCTTGTTACCAGTAACTGTGACAAACAAGTCACCTAAGGGAGCAGCTTCTTCCATCGGCATTACCCGGAAGCCATCCATTACAGCTTCAATGGCTTTAGTGGGGTCAATTTCAGTAACAATGACATTGGCTCCCAGTCCCCGAGCTCGAAGTGCTGTGCCTTTGCCACACCAGCCATAACCGGCCACAACCACGTTTTTACCAGCTAACAACACGTTGGTGGCGCGGATAATACCATCAAGGGTAGATTGACCAGTACCGTAGCGATTGTCAAAGAAGTGTTTGGTGTCAGCATCATTAACATTCATTGCCGGGAATGTCAACACCCCGTCATTGAACATAGCCCGCAGACGGACAATGCCAGTGGTGGTTTCTTCGGTGGTACCAATGATATCACCGAGCTGGTGTTGGCGCTCTTTTACCAGAGTGGCGGTAACATCGCTACCATCATCGATTATGATGTTGGGTTTATGATCCAGGGCAATTTCAACGTGGCGGTGATAGGTTTCGTTATCTTCCCCTTTGATGGCAAATACAGGAATCTCATGATCAACCACTAAGCTAGCAGCTACATCATCTTGGGTTGACAGAGGGTTGCTGGCAATCAGCAGAGCATCAGCACCAGCAGCCTTGAGTGCGATCGCTAAATGGGCAGTTTCGGTGGTTACGTGACAGCAAGCAACTAAACGAATTCCTTCTAAAGGCTTTTCTTGGGCAAAGCGGTCACGAATTTGCTTGAGCACTGGCATCTCCCGTCCAGCCCATTCAATCCGCTGCTTTCCTTTTGGTGCCAGAGACAGGTCTTTAACTTCGTGTTTTATCCTAGTCGCAGTTGCAATCATCAGGTTTTGTGTTTTAGTTAACGTTTTTTAGTTTAGCTTTGATTAGTTTAACGTGTTCGAGAAAGTGCCAGTGGATGAGGAAGCTTTATCAAAATTCTGATTAAACCCGCTGAGATTGAAGATTGTTTACAGATTTCTCTCCTTAACGAGTGATAATGACATCATTTTGATGTAGTAAATTGGCTATTTTCTTAAGGATATCGGAAACTCAATGGCAGCAAACCATCATAGGATTGACTACTGACAGTCCTAAATTAGTATATTTGTACTATAATAAAGATAGCGAGTTGACCGTCAGCTGATCTGATGTAAACCCCTAATCAAGGTTTTTCCCAATGAAGAAGCACTATATCCTGAGCATCAATCCCAATGCCGACTACCAATGGGAGGAGTGTACGTTAAGAGATCCCATTACGGCAGAACGGCCAGACTTTGCTGGTTTGATTGCCCAAGCTGTGGCAGATCAAACTGGTTCTTAATTTAGCTGTCCGGCAAAAGAAGCCCCACATCTCAATGCTACGCCATGAGTGTGGTCAGAAGTTACCGCATTCAGAGGGTCGCCTTTATAGTTGGCAGGCTATGCATAAAAGAGGTGCGACCCGTGGCGAATTTAATTCTTAATACGGAAAGCGCAGCTTTGGTTAAAACTCGTGGAATAAGGCTCCACTCTTCTTAGGTTTCATCTCCGGGATGAATTTTGCACAGGGTATGCACGGATCTGGGAAACGAGCTAAGCACCTAAACAAAATTAATTTCCTACTACGAATCTCTGTAACCCTTACATCGTAAGACTTTGAGGTTTGCAAAATGTGTAATTAATTTTGTTCACCTGCTTATCAAGCTTCTGAGTAATTCGGATGGAGTCATTCCTCTGGGATTGACCGTAGGTCACGCGGGGCGCGTTCGGCCTCCTGTTTCAATTGCTGTTTCTCAAAACTAGTCAACCTGATTACAAATCTTTGATCTTTCATTTTTGGATTAACACATGTTACAACAAATGTTATCCTAATGATAGGTCGAGAAACAGGAGATGACAACAGTGATATCAGCGTACCAGTATCGGTTGAGATTAACTAAGTCACAGGAAGCGAAAATAGAGAAATGGCTTGATATGCTGCGCCATCAATACAACTATTTGCTTGCTGACCGATTTAACTGGTACGAACAGAATCGTTGCTCCGTTAACTCCTGTCCCCTAGTCTGTTATTTACCAGAATTAAGAAACAATCCTGACTATTTTTCCCAAAAGAAAACTCTACCTCAGCTAAAGAAAGACAGACCTTGGTATGGGGCGGTTCAGTCTCAAGTCCTACAAGACTGTGTCAAAAGAGTAGATTTAGCTTTTAAACGATTCCTGAAGGGTGACAGTAACGGTAAAAAGAGTGGTAGACCAAGGTTCAAAGGAAAGAATAGATATCGTTCCTTTACTTTTCCCTCTCTTTCTAAAACTCCTATAAATGGCAATATCTTGACTCTTCCTAAATTTGGAAAAGTTAAGATGATTTACCACAGACCTATCCCCGAAGGTTTCAAAATTAAAACAGCTACTATAACCCGAAAAGCTGATGGTTATTACGTTACGCTATCAATCCAAGATGATACCGTTCCGGACATCATGGCAGTAAATAGCGTCACTAATCCCATTGGGATAGACATGGGTCTTAAGTCGTTCCTGATCAAATCCGATGGTACAGAGGTGCCAATTCCCCAGTACTATCGGAAAGCCCAGAAGCGACTCAAGAAAATCCAGAAAGCTGTTAGCAGGTCTAAGAAAGGTAGTAACAACAGAAAAAAAGCTGTCACCAAACTGGGAAAGGCTCACAAAAAGGTTGCTGACACGAGAAAAGATTTTCATTTCAAAACAGCCAAGGAACTACTGAATAGCCACGACCTAGTAGCCCACGAGAAACTCAATATCAAAGGTCTGGCAAAAACGAAAATGGCTAAGTCAGTTTTAGATGCTGGATGGGGTCAATTCCTGTCTATCTTATCAACCAAAGCCTTGAATGCTGGGTTGGTAACGAAAGCAGTAAATCCCAGGAATACTAGCCAGAATTGTTCTAACTGCGGGGAGAAAGTTCCCAAAAAACTAAAAGAACGCACCCATTCCTGTTCTCATTGTGGGTACACAGAAGATAGGGATGTAAATGCGGCTAAAAATATCTTGAAATTGGCGGTGGGGCATCCCGTCTGTAGTAAAGCTTACCGAGCATCCAAGGCGTTGGCCGGAGTTGGTAAGAAGCCCACACTGAACTTGTAAAAGTCAGTGTGGGAGTATGTCACAGCAAGCGGCACAGCCCCAAGCTCAGAAAGTGCGGGTTGATTTGCCAGTGCTTTCTGTGGAAGTGCAACCATCAGGATTAGTAGCATGATTATTGACATACTTAACCGAACCCGGTTCTAACACAAATGTAGCGTCAACCCGCATTTAACAAGCGCTCTGTTATCGGTCAGACCTGGGCTTGGTGCGGGCTTAGCTAAAACCAAGCAAAAAGCTTAACGAGACAAACCGTTCCCCCGCCCGATGATGGGATTTTCCACAGCGTCTCGGTACTGTTCAACGGCTTCAGTATAGGCAATGGGCAGAACACACTCGACGTTTTCATGGGGACGAGGAATGATTACCCAGGATTCCAGGGTAGCGCCATGGGCTCTTTCGACGGCTGCAATACCGGCATCCATAGCTGTTTTTACTTCCGAAACATCCCCACGAATATTGATATTGAAGCGGGCGCTACCAACTCTGATGTAGCCTACTAAGGTAACCCTACCGGCTTTAACCATAGCATCTGCTGCTGCGAGTATACCAGGAAAGCCTTTGGTTTCGAGAGATCCAACCGCCACTGTGGACATAGCCAAACTCCTTACTTTGTTGAATTTGTTTAATTATTTTAAACTCAGGAACTATTGTACGAATCTTCGCTACCGATGGTGACAAATAGCGATTAAGTGTATTTGTTTAAAATGTTCGGAACTCTTCGACTTTGCTGGTGTAGTGGATGGGCAGCACTGTGTCCACATTTTCATTAGGGTTAGGAATGATATAGTAAGCTGTCACCTCGGCACCATAGGTTTTCTCTACGGCTTCCAGCCCAGCTGCTACCGCGACGTTTACCTCTGAAATTTTACCACGGACGCTAACCATAAACCGACCTTTCTCAGATTTGTCATAGGATACCAGTGTCACTGCCCCTGCTTTGACCATGGCATCTGCTGCGGCTAGTACCCCTGGAAAACCTAGGGTCTCAATAGTTCCAACTGCTGCTGGCATTGTGTTCTACTCCGGTCAACACGAAAAGTTTGTTAAATCTGATTGTACTGGAGTTATTAGGAAAAATATATCCTAGCTTGCCTAAAATGTTAACATTTAAAATTTAAACTATAAAATAGTGAAATTTAACCATAAAAATTAGTTAGTTTTTTTAGGCTCTTGCGCACCTGTTTTTCTTTCTCCTGGAGTTCAGTAATCAGTTTTTCATTATAGGGATCGATAATCCCTGAGTTACTTTCTGAATTTACCCAAAGTTTACGGGCTAGTTGGAAACATAACTGACATCGTTCTAAATTTCTCAAAATTGAAGGAGTAAATTGAGCCAACAGGGCTTCATCTTTTTTGGTAAACCCCTTTATATCAATTCTTTCATACAAGTCATCATTTGGATTACTATCGCTTTTCAATTTATTAATTAATTGTACCACAGCAATTAAATTTTTTTGCTGATTCAACACCGGCCAAGCTAGCATAGTATAGGTTCGGTAACCGGTAATTTTGTCGATTCTTTTGGCTTCTTCAGAGCGTGGATCATCATAGACATCAAAGGGAACATTAATAATACTTAAGGAGGTAGCAGCTGCACCAGCAATTCCTTTATTTGCTGGAATATCAATGACTAGGGAGCCACCTTTACCATCATCAGCGTCAATGGAACCGAGGATATTACTGTGCTGATCCAGTAAAAAAATACTGGTTCGGTCTGCTTTTAGGATATTTCCCGCTTTTCGAGTCAGGCGAGTTAACATTTCTTTGAGGGTGTCCACTAACTCCTCTAAAGCGTCATCAACGGTGTTCACCTCTTCGATAAGTTTTGGTTTTGCGTTCCCGTAGCGTGGCCGTAGACCAATTGCATCACTGGTATCTACGGTATCTACTTCACTGGTATCTACTTGAATCTCTGAGGATTTCACCGGAGTTTCCAGTAACTCTAAACCAGCAATTTCTCGCCAGTTTAAGTGCAATGCTTGACAAATTTCTACAAAGAAAAGACCTTTAATAGGCTTCCCGATCAGAAAAAGATTAACAATGGGCAAGTCTAAATCTAATTCATTAGCTAGGTCTATATCTCTTCCCCGACGCTTACGCTTCCAAACTAATTTGACTTTTTCGAGATACTTAGGGTGTACACTATATAATTTTTCCATTCTTCTGTGATTTGGGGAAAGCTGCTTATCTCAACTCCAACTGATTAGGGAGTAGCTCACGGGGTGACAACAAAGCTCAAACCTAGGCAGGTGTTGGTATTAGGTATTAGGTATTAGGTATTAGGTATTGGGGAAAATGAGCGCGACTCGTGTTGTTGTATTTGCCAGCAATTGAAGCAATTTTCACAAGACTTTGTCAATGATAGTTTTAATTAATCCATCCCGCAAGGACAATCTTCCCTAAAACCTAACCCCTAAAACCTAACCCCTGTAAGATTTTAAAGAGCGCTTGTCACCCCCTGAGAGGGAGTAGCCAAAAAATAAGCTACCAGTTTTTAGCTTGTCGGATAGGGCAAAAAAGTTTGGTTATTTTCAGTTCTCTAGATTAAATTAGGTTGCCCACCCTACTTTAATTGGTATTTTTTTTTACGGAAGTCCCAGCTGTCAATCTATTGGTTTTCATCGATATTCCGGACACTTCATCTTACTGCTCTTAGTCTCTAATAGGTTTATCCCATTAGTTAACTATACTCCCTAGGTAGTTTTACCAAACTAGTTGCTGCTTTCAGTAGTGTATTCGGTTAGATGTTACTAGGCAATTAACCGTGCTTGTTAATAACCTATAAGTTATTGATAACAGTCACAGTATCAGTTATATAGGGTAAGTTACCCTGACCTAAATTACCACTATGGTGAAGATACCATAGTTGGTCTGCAGCTGTCACACCTGATCAATAACTTGATTAATAAACAGGTAATCGCTTGTTTTGCTTGGGTATTAAGTGCTGCTTCCAGTAAGCCCTGGGCAGCAGTATCAGTATAATAGTGCTTTTTGTAAAAAAGGTAAAGTCTTTTCCAGGAAATGTAAGCAGTCAGCTAATACGCTACGCCCATGCTACATCAACCGCTTCTGAGCAGTAAGCTAAACTATCGAGGAAAACTTGGACATGTAGCTGAGGGGTGCTGGTAGATCAGTTATCCTGGACAACTCCCACAAGACCGTTATCACTGGAGACTGACTAGGGATTTTGGATGGTTTGGTTAATACGTTTTAAGATTCTCAGCACAGTGTAAAGGTCATCTTTGTTCTCAAGAGCAAATGTATAGGATTGAGCATATTGAGGTGGCTCTGTGGTTGTCATCTTTAGGAATTTAAACTCATTCCCATTGGTGATAAACCCCAGGATAGGTTGCTCTGGATTAGGATTAGTTAACATATAGGCTAAGACTTGGGGAATTCCCGCTGCTAAGGCATATTTGGTGCCTTTGGCTTCAATAACAGTAACCCATAATTCTGGTTTAAAAATCAGAATATCAATACGTCCATTAACAATTATACCATCATCCTCTGAGGTAATTTTAACTTCTTTTTCGGCTGTAAGTTCAAAGGGATGACGATAAAATCCTGCTAGTCTGAGTAATGGCGATATTATCACCATTTTCAGGATCACTTCCAATAAGGGAGACTCAGATAAGTAAAGATACTCTTCTTTAACTTGCCCTAGCAATTGCTTCTCAAACTCTGTCAGTTCGGGTAAATCGTCTTGCCATTCTCGAAAAAACTGTTCATCATCGGTTCGTTCTAGATTAAATCTGTGTCTTAATTGACGTAAGGTAATCTCTTTTGCAGGAATTGTTTGAACCATAGGGAGTTTAGAGTTTAGAATTTATAATTTAAGTAATCGGACATAATATGATTACACACTTCGTGATTTTTTGATGGCAATTTTAATTACTATTATAGCCAAAATATTAAATTTTTAAAATATTTTCAGAACCCCTTGACTTTTGGTAAATAAGTGACTATATTAATAAATGTACACGTAATCCCGAGGAATCATTATGAGTCAAGAATTTGTTCAAAATCCTGATCATAATCCCAACAATCCTAATCTTTCCCAACGGTCTAGCGAGGCACGTCCAGGACGAGAGGAAATCAAACATATATTGATTGGTTCTGCCAAAGCTGTTCGCACAACAATTTACACTCTATATTCCCTTGGCTATGCCAATGTTGATGAGTGGAGCATTCCTCAACCTACTGAAAATCCTGGTGAGGTGATCAGTATTTTGATTCGATATCTGTTGCTCGATTAAGATAGCAATTTGCCGGGGATTTTAATCCCTGGCAAATAATCAAGCAAAAAGAATGATCAGTTGAAATGTTCTTGATTAGGAGAATGTGATCACTAACTTGATAACAATGTAATGATTCTGATCCACTTATGGGTGGATAGTGCAGCTAGGCTGTACTCGTGGCAAAGTACAATTCATGATTCGGTCAAGTTTTCCTTAACTTCAATCCTTGACCGAATTTTTTTATTCAATTACTTGAGATTGCGACAATGCAATAGTTTTTAAACACCCTCTTCTCCCGATTAGTCTATTTAATACATTACACTTATTCCACCTTTAAATTGCGACAATGCAATAGTTTTGTTGGAACTCTTTTATCCTACTAATCCCATTACAATCACTAATCCCATTTAACACCACGGCTTTAAATTGCGACAAAGCAATAGTTTTACCATGCCCTTGCTTTTTCATAAAAAGTGTGTTAAATTAAGAATATCGTCAAAGCAATGGTTTATTCCCCATGATGATTTCCACTGCACAAGCCGCTGATTTACTTGGTGTTTCTGCCACTCGCGTCCGTTACCTTCTGGGCAAAGGCAGAGTTAAAGGGGCTTATAAGGTGGGTAGAACTTGGGTGATTCCGTTGTTTGATGGTATGCCGGTGGTGACTCCTGGCACTCGCGGACCAAAACGGAACTGGTCAAAGCGTACAAATTACACTAAGGCTGTGATCCACGTTAATCAGAAAGTGATTCGCCAAAATCTCAAGACCGGGGAGCGTAATCCTGTGATTACGGTGAAGCGAGGCTCTAAAAATGTTTACGGTCATACGGTGGAGGTGAATGGCCCTTGTCGGGTGATGTATCGTCCAGATGATCCCCTCAAGTGTGGAGCACGGGTATGGATTGAGACGATTTCTGATTTTGAAGTGATTTCAGCGTGATGGGATGTGAATGCGATCGCGTAGCGTAACCTATGGTCAATCCCATTCACAGAATTAATCACAAGGTGTTTGTTTGCGATAGCGTAGCGTGACCTATGGTCAATCGCATTCACATCGATCAATCACAAAGTGTTCTTTTGCGATCGCATACCGTGACCTATGGCCAATCCCGTAGCGTGACCTATGGTCAATGGCATCAAACCACGCAGCTAGAGGTACTAGTCAACTAGGTCTGTACTCTCGGTTTCGGGCAAAAACCAGACTATCTCGATTGCTGTCTTCTGCGACATTGGCAGCAGTCCCCTATTGCCTATTGCCTATTGCCTATTGCCTATTGCCTATTGCCTATTGCCTAT
>NZ_CEYLVT010000107.1:17836-24789 GCF_982860115.1 Moorena sp. | reverse complement strand
TCATGGGGGGAACCCCCAAGACCGCGCTGCCTCCCCAAGACCGCGCTGCATCGCTGTAATGGCTCCCACAACTTTAAGTGAGTGGATCGATATCGCCAAGGAAATAACAAAACAGGCAAAGGCTATCCTAAAAAAAAGCAGTCAGTAATTTGGCGTATAAGTTGATTGGACTTTTCACGGTTGTCACCCTTTGTGATAGTCTAATTTCAGCAAATGTGATCGAGTTATTTTTTGTGGCAGAAGAATAATTCGGCATAAAGGTTAAAGTTTTACCAGATTAAATCATCTTATCAATTCTTCGGTGCTTGAGTTTTTTTGGAAACTATCCAAAATCTTAATTGCCCACTTAGCGGTGCAATTAACTCAATTTATCTACTTACTCAACCAGGAGAATTCCTTTGATTAATTTTTCTAAACAATTAGGTGTTATTACTACTGCTATCGCTTTAACCTCTGCTACTGTTGCAGTTTTACCCGCTGCTGCTTTCCAGATAATCAAGCACGAATTCAGTGGCACACTTGAATTGTTGTCTTCTCCTAGTTTTTTGTCGCCAGAGCCTCCTCCCCCAACTAGAGATTACGAGGGGTTTGTTGAGTACACTACTCAAGGGGAATTACTCTCTTGGTTTCTTGATTTAGAAGGTTCATTTCCACGAAGTTTTGAGAGGGGTGAATTGTGGATTTCTTGTTATACTATTACTTCTCCTACTATTATTTATCCTACTATTACTGTTAGTTCTATAAACCCTCCTCCTAGTCTTTATCGTCCTTGTCTGCTTGAAGCTACCCCTGATAATTGGACTCTAGATCGCGATTTTGGTAGGTTTATGGACTTAGGAGGTGAGACCTTTAGCTGGAACAGAGAGTCAGGAATTAGGTTTTCTCGTGACTTCGCCTTCTTTGGTTCAACTATCTATGTTGATCCTAATCCTAATTTTACGGAAACTATCACCAACCTTCCCTCAAATTGGGTTAATGTTGATCCTAATCCTAATTTTAGCGTAACGATTACTAGCATTACCTCAAAGCCAGATCCAACCAGTGTACCTGAACCTGTGTCTGGATTAGCGCTACTGGGAATTAGTGCTTTAGGTGCTGGTTCATTTTTTAAAAAAAATGATAATTAATAAGGGATTATTGTTCAGGATTATTTCAGAGTTATAGACCCTAATTATAGAGCGATTTAAGTCCATTATTATGGACTTTTTTTTGTGTTATCATCTATCAAATTCATTGTAATTAGACTTGTAATGGTTCCTAATAATTACAAAGACTGGCTAGATATTGCAAATGAACGGGCGGCAGATGCAGACGCTATACTCAAAAATAAAAGTCAATCAATTGGATCAGTTTATATGGCAGGCTATGCCATTGAATCTAGTCTCAAGGCTTTATTACGATCTAGAAATAAATCATTTCCGAAACATGGCAATCAGGGGCATAATCTACGGGGTTTATGGGAAGCAGCGGGATTTCGTCTATCCGATATCCGTGACTCTACAGGTGCAAAGACATTTTTTATAGAAAACTGGGATACATCCCTACGTTATAAAATAACCTGTAATCGTAGCCTGACAATGGCGGAGTTGGTAGATGGAGCAAAGCAGTTAACAAACTTTATAAAGTTTAAAATTAGTCCTAAATCCGGGAGGCGCAGATGAACCATTCAGAAATCAAAGAGCGTATTCATCAAAATATGTCACGGGCAGCTTTAGAGATTACGGATCTGCGGGTTCAACCGGATCCGTTTCTAGGCTGGCGTATTGCTGTCATTTCCCCAGGATTTGATGACAAATCCAAACAAGAACGTAAGAACATTGTTCTAGAGGGGCTAGAAGAATTGACAATTCAGTGGTTAGATCTACTAACTCCTGAAGAGCAGCAATGGGCTGGCCCTCTTCCCATTGATTCTACCCTGGAAAACGTACCCTTTTGGCCTGAAGCTCTGGCTCGCTCTCGCTCTGGCTCTAGTAATCCTGAAGCAATCCTATTTCCATCGGATCTAGACGAAGACCTTGAGCGACCGATCGTTGCAACATTTTATTCCCTTAGAGGAGGAGTTGGTCGCTCAACTGCCCTGGCTTATACTGCCCGAATTCTTGCCAGTCGTGGACGCACTGTGCTCTGTGTTGACATGGATTTGGAAGCTCCAGGATTAGCGGCTTTGTTTGGAAAGGAAGACGAGGTTAAGGATCAACAGGGGTTGGTATTTGTTTTACTAAGTTTGGAGCAAGGGGAAGAGCCTGACATCCGTAATCATATTCTGAGGGTTTCTGAAACCGATGAGATTTACTGTCTTCCGGCAGGTTTGCCCAATGCCAATTATGCGCGTTTGCTGAGCTTTATGGAACCTGGAGCTTGGTATCGGGAAGATAGAAATCCATTACGTGAACTGATTCAGATTTTAAGTAGTGATCGTCTTCCTTTCAAACCTGATGTTATTTTACTAGATGCTCGCACAGGAATGACTCCTCTCAATGGACCGCTGCTGTTTGACTTGGCTGATCTGGCAATTATTGTTTTCTTTCCTCATCCTCAAGCTCAAAGGGGTACGGGTGAACTGGTTCGTGCATTGCTTGCTGCTGAGACTAGACGAACTGAAACTGACCAGCGGCTTACTCCAGAGCCACGATTTATTGTGTCTCCAATTCCTGCTAGTAAAGCACCAGAAGTTGTGGAACGATACCAACATAGAGCTATTGAATGGATTGGAGATTGGCTCTCTGTACTGAGGGATAAACAATCAAGATCAGAGCCGATTAAAGAATCAGATATTACACATTTTATTCCCTATCGAGAAGAGATTGCGACATCAGATAAAATTTTATCTAATCAAGAAACGTGGCGTGACTTTGAGCCGGTTGCTGAATGGTTAGAACGTTTTCTACCTACAGCTAGTGAAGAAGAGCTACCGGATAGTTTGTCCGATATTAAGGGGCAAATTTTAAACGAGTTAGAATTTTCTGCAGGAAGAGCAGAATACCAAGATAATTTTCTGGAAACCTTTGTAGAAACACAGTTAGTTAATCGCGCCCTTCATCCTCGCATCCCTCTAATCCTTGGTCGTAAAGGTACTGGTAAAACGGCTATTTTCCGTCGTCTGGTGGAAGATTCTGATAAAACTTCCATTGTAGTTTTATCCCCCAGTGATCTCAAAGACGATCGCCCGTGGGTTATCAACTCTGAAAGTTTCACCGCCATTGATGAGGCTTTAGAAACTACAGGAAAAAGCTGGCGTGACTTCTGGTTACTCCAGACTTGTCTTGCTTGTCACCTATCCTGGCCTGGAGAGAAGCCTCAACCGGATGCCGCTCTATTACAAGTTCTAGGGACTGATCCTACTAGGGAATTAGAGGTTGTGCGATGGTTTGAGAGTTTACTACCACAATCTCAAGTAGGTTTATTGGCAAGAGATTGGCTAACTCGTTTCGATCGTGCTGCACAATCTACTATTATTCTTCTTTTCGATGGACTTGATACAGGATTTGGAAATGAACAACCGAATCGAGAAAGACGCACTAAAGCAATTGAAGGACTGCTTTCGTTGATTACTGATTTAGGGGACAATCTGAAAAAATTAAAATTCAAAGTTCTATTACGGGAAGATATCTGGCGTAGCCTTCGCTTCGATAATAAAAGTCACTTTTTCGGGCGATCTGTAGTGCTTGAATGGCGTGAGCGAGCAGATTTTTTTAAAGTTATAATTAAGCAAGCTCTGAAATCGGATAGATTTAAAGGACTTGTCGTAAATTCAATTCAGCAAGGTAGTTTGTTATCAAATTTGTCATCAAGTAGTGACGCCTTTAGTGACTATTTGAGTGAATCACAGGTCTTTGAAATTTGGAATCTTTTAGTTGGTGAGCGGATGAAAGGGGGGAAATCTGCCTTTACTCGAAACTGGGTCTGGAAAAGAATTGCTGATGGCAGTAACAACCATAGTCCCCGTGCTCTATTAGAACTTTTCGTAGAAGCGAAAGATTGGGAAATAAACGAACAAGAGCGAAATCCTTATCAGAAAACTATCATCCGACCACGAGCTTTGAGTTCATCTCTTGAGAAGGTATCAGAAAAAGCATTAAGTGCTTTAATTGATGAAGAGTTTAGTGAACTTGAAGACTTGATTAATCGTCTGAGAAGTATAGGACGTTCGCCCTTCAAGCCAACTGATGTAACTGGACTAGATGATCAGTTGAATCTAGCTAGAGAAGTGGGTTTGTTATCTATTTATGAAGGAACTGAAGATGAGGTTGAACGTTATAAAGTTCCTGATCTTTATCTTTCTGGTATCGGTATGACGAGAAAGGGGCAAGCATAAATAAGATATTGCACCAAGTTTAAACTTTATCTGTAAAGGTAGGAAACAGGAAACAGGGAATAGGGAACAGGTAAAAAAAATCTGTTTACCTAATTAGCGTACAGACCGCTATACAAAAAAAAGCGATCGCATAATCTTAGCGATCGCTTTTTTTTTACCATTAAAATACACCCCAAAAAAAATACTTAAAACCCTTGACAATTAAATTTATAATCATTACAATAATCACATAAGCAAAATTCAAGTCTTGAGCTATGTCGCAAGAATTTATCCCTAACCCCGACAATAATCCTGAACATCAAATTCCTGACATTAATCTTGAAGATCTTTTCCCAAAAGAACAATATGTTCAGCACATTTTAAAGGGGCCTCGTCAAGGAGTAACTAATACTATTCATACCCTGTCTGCAATGGGCTACGCAGAGGCTTCGGAGTGGAGTCCTCTGCAACCTACCGGCATGCCAGGGCAGGTGATTACTATCATCACTAAGTATTGGATGCTGCGTTAAAACGTTAGTTTTTGGGGGGGTTTCCCCCCCCTTGGCAAAGACAAAGGTTCCGGTATGATAAAACAGGATTACTTCTCGATGGGTTCGGGAACTGAGTGACATAGCGATGCAGCGCGGTCTTGGGGGTTTCCCCCATGAGCGACTGCATCAAGAGAGCGATTTGAATCCACTTACTGTGGACTTGAGATAGTCGTGGACATTATTTCCACGGCTATTTTTTTTGTCGTTAAGTATCTAATTGAGTAGGGAGTAGGGAGTAGGGAGTAGGGAGTCGGGAATCGGGAATCGGGAATCGGGAATCGGGAGTAGGGAGTAGGGAGTCGGGAGTAGGGAGTCGGGAATCGGGAATCGGGAATTGGTAATAAAATTTAAATGAACCTCACGCTTACTAAAAAGCGCTATAACTCTACTACTAAGTTTTATGATTAAATCCCTAATTAAATCATGGTTTCTGTGGTTAAGTCTATCCTTAGTTTTGGTAGCTTGCAATGGTGCTACCCTAAAAAAACAACAGCCAGAAGTGGTGAGCCTAACTGTCTCAGTGGCTGCTAGCTTACAAGATGCGATGAAAGGTATCAAAGTACTCTACACTAAGGAAACACCAGATGTTACTATTATTTATAACTTTGCATCCTCTGGTTCGTTGCAGCAACAAATCGAACAGGGAGCGCCAGTGGATGTTTTTATTTCAGCAGCTCCGAAACAGATGAATGCTCTGGAATCTAAGGGGCTTTTACTAGAAGGGACAAGGCAAAGTATTCTTAATAATCAAGTAGTGTTAATTAGTCCTAAAGACCAGACTGGTATCTCTAATTTTAAGGACTTAACCTCTGATAACATCAGTAAAATAGCAATGGGAGACCCGGAAAGTGTACCAGCTGGATACTATGCTAAGGAAGTTCTGACTACTCTTAATTTGTTTGACCAGCTCAAACCCAAGTTAGTTTTTGGCAAAGATGTTCGCCAAGTTCTATCCTATGTGGAAACCGGTAATGTGGATGCTGGATTGGTGTATGCAACAGATGCTAACGTATCAAAGCAAGTTAAACGAGTTGCTACTGCTCCGCCAGAGTCTTACTCCCGGATTATCTACCCAGTAGCGGTATTGAAGGAGTCTAAAAATCCTGATCATGCTAACCAGTTTGTGCAGTTTCTGAGTGGTGATTCAGCTAAAACTGTATTTTTGAGGTATGGGTTTATTATGGCGGAATAGGGAATAGGGAATCGGGAATAGGGAATCGGGAATCGGGAAAAAATATTGTGTATTTGATTAAGATTAAAACAGCTATATTGTTGTTATCAACAGAGCACGAATTAGAATAAAAGCGATGCAGTGGCTACTCCCTGCTCCCTGCTCCCTACTCCCTAAAACCCAATACTTTGTAACTCACCCACTTGATAACTATTATAATGTAATGGAAGATTTCTCTCCTTTATGGATTTCCCTAAAAACTGCTGGCTTGGCTACTATCTTTGCTTTCTTTCTGGGGATTACGGTAGCGGGCTGGATGTTTAGCTATCAAGGGAAAGGTAAAGGAATTATTGATAGTATCTTAACCCTTCCGATAGTGCTACCGCCTACAGTAGTTGGCTTTTTATTACTGTTGTTACTAGGTAGAAATAGCCCAGTGGGACAGCTATTAAGGCAATTGGGAGTATCTGTAATCTTGTCTTGGCCTGCGACTGTGATTGCTGCTACTGTCGTTGCCTTTCCTTTGATGTATAAAACTGTATTGGGAGCTTTCAAACAAGTTAATCAGGATTTGATTAACTGTGCTCGTACCTTGGGAGCTTCTGAATGTAGGGTATTTTGGCAAGTGTTGCTACCTTTGGCTTGGCCAGGGGTGATGGCGGGGACAGTTCTGGCGTTTGCTAGAGCCTTGGGAGAGTTTGGGGCTACCTTAATGCTAGCGGGGAGTATTCCTGGCAAAACCCAAACCATTGCGATCGCTATCTTTTTTGCAGCCCAAGCCGGGAGGATGGGGGAAGCACTACTATGGGTGTTGATCATGGTTGCGATCGCTCTCGTGGCAATCACCATCATTAACTATGAGCAGGGAGTAGGGAGTAGGGAGCAGGGAGTAGGGAGCAGGGAGCAGGGAATAGGGACAAAATCTAACATAGAAGTA
>NZ_CEYLVT010000107.1:0-17736 GCF_982860115.1 Moorena sp. | reverse complement strand
AGTAAGGGATCCCCCCTAACCCCCCTTAATAAGGGGGGGACTAGAGCTTCCCTTAATCAGGGGGGAAAAGAACAGGGAATAGGGACAAAATCTAACATAGAAGTAAGTAAGGGATCCCCCCTAACCCCCCTTAATAAGGGGGGGACTAGAGCTTCCCTTATTAAGGGGAGAAAAGAGCAGGGAGCAGGGACAAAATCTAACATAGAACCAAGTCAAGGACTTTTAGTAGACTTACGAAAAGAGCTAACCTCTAGCTTTACCCTAGATGCTAAATTTACTGCTAATGGTAAGCCCTTAGGAATCTTAGGGGCTTCTGGTTCTGGTAAAAGTATGACCCTACGGTGTATTGCTGGTTTGGCTACACCCACTCAAGGCCGCATTGTCTTGAACGGAAGAGTTTTGTTTGATTCCAAACAGGGTATTAATCTTCCTCCTCACCAACGTCGCATTGGTTTTGTGTTTCAAAACTATGCCCTGTTTCCCCACATGAATGTAGTTCAAAACATCGGCTTTGGCTTGCAGGAATTGCCGAAAGCCCAAAGGAATGAACAGGTATGGAAATATATTGAACTGATGCATTTACAAGGACTGGAAAAGCGCTATCCTCACGAACTTTCTGGGGGACAGCAGCAGCGGGTAGCCTTGGCAAGAGCAATAGCGATCGCACCAGAAGCGTTACTTTTAGATGAGCCCCTTTCAGCCCTTCATACCTATCTCCGGAATCAAATAGAAATGCTACTAACTGAAATTTTCTCTACCTATCAAGGAGCGACTCTTTTCGTTACCCATAAATTAGAGGAAGCTTACCGGGTTTGTGGTAATCTGTTAGTTCTTTCTGAAGGAAAGGTTATTGCTTCTGGCTCTAAAGAAGCTATTTTTGAGCATCCTCCTAGCTTTAGGGTAGCACAATTAACGGAGTGTAAAAACTTTTCTCGGGTTGAAATTATTGACGACAAAAAAATTCAAGCCCTGGACTGGAACTGTAGTCTCTCAGTTGTGGAACCGATTAGGAAATCTTTAGCCTATGTTGGCATCCGTGCCCATCATTTGATATTTCTAAATGAGCCAAATCACAACAATACCTTTCCCTGTTGGCTGGTGACGATGAGTGAAACCCAGCACCGAGTTACACTTTATCTGAGTTTATATACTCCTTCTAGGAATCCTCAGCAATACCATCTCCAAGCTGAAGTTTTCAAGGAAAAATGGCATCAGATTAAAGCTTGGCCTGAGCCATGGTATGTGCAGTTAGATGCTTTGAGGTTGATTTTGATGGAGAGTTGAACAAAATCGTTTTTCAGACTACGGGTTAGTAATGAAATTTGCTATAATAGAGGCATGGTGCCTGGTGCCTAACTTTAATAAAAATTCCCTTACCTGTAGTCTTGAATAAATAGAGATTTATGCCTTTACCTGGTGGAGCAGCTGATAAACTTGGTAATATCTATGAAGGTCATTGGACTGTGTTTTGCATGGTGGATGTCATGGACGAAAAGGCTGATTCTATTCGTCTCGAACCGCCAGGTATAGATGGTATTGAATTTTGGCTACGCCGCAAGGAAAGATTTGAGTATCACCAGGTTAAACGACAAACAAGTGGAGGTGGACGTTGGACAATAAGTGCTTTAGAAGGCAAGAAAATTCATGTTTTGTCACACTTTTGGAAGCATCTTAAGAATCCAGATATATTTTGTGTTTTTGTTTCTACCCAAGATGCCGATGAGTTACGGGAACTTGCTGATAGGTCAAGAAGCGCTACTTCATTTGTAGAGTTTGAGAATAATTTTCTTAGCAAGAAATTATCTAAAAATTTAGATAACCTAAGTCAGAAATGGGAAAATTGTTCTAAGGAAGAAGCTTACCAAGCTCTTAAAAGCATTGAGATTGAAACAGTTGGTGAAAATTTTATTGTCAAGGCTATTGAAAGCCGACTAGCTGCACTAGTTGAAGGTGATACCAACAAGATCAGACTCCAACTAACTGAATTAGCAGACAATAACATTCATCACGAGTTAACAGCGCAAGATATTTGGCATGATCTAGAGAAAGAAGGTTATCGCCGTCGTGACTGGGCAAAAGATAATCATGTTTTAGCTGCTGTTGAAAAAGCCAATCATCTTTACTTATCTCCACTTCAGGATATAGCGATCCCTGGTCAAGTTATTCCACGCACTGAAGCACAACTTGCTCTAAACAAACTTACTGCTACGGATGGCAAGGGCGGAGTTTTGCTAGTAGGTGAAGCAGGAATGGGTAAGAGTGGTGTAATTTACCAAATACTGCAAGAACTGAAAAGTAACGGTAAGCTATTCTTAGCTTTTCGTGTAGATAACCTCAATCCTGTAGTTCATCCTGACCATATTGGTAAGCAATTAGAGCTACCAGCTTCTCCAGCAATTGTCCTAGCTAATATTGCACAAAAACGAAATTGTATCTTGGTAATCGACCAACTTGATGCAGTTAGTTTGGCTTCTGGTCGTAATTCTCAGTTCTTTGATTGTGTTAATCAAATCATCGAGCAGACTAAAGCTCATCCTAACATACGCCTATTAATCGCTTGCCGCAAATTTGATTTAGACAATGACAACAGAATTCAGCGTTTGACTGGTGAACATGGCCTGGTTGAAACTGTAGAAATTAAGTGTCTCCCTGATTCAGAGGTCAAAGACGTTGTTACTAAGTTAGATTTGAAGGCAGCAACGCTAAGTCAAAACCAGCTAAAGCTATTGTCTGTTCCCTTACATCTAAGTTTACTAGCAGCAGTAGCAAAGGATTCAAGCAAAGATATTTTAAAATTTACAACGAGTAAGGAACTATACGACCAGTTTTGGAAATATAAGCGACAACAGGTCAAGGAACGTCTTCTTGGTGTTAGCAGTGTTCAATGGACAGAAGTGATAGATACTCTTTGCGATTACATGAGCAATAAGCAACAGCAAAGTTTATCAGCGCCCGAAACCATTGTTGACGATTATCGTGATGATGCTAATGCCATGGTATCTGAACATGTCTTAATTAGCGACGGTAAACGTTTAAGATTTTTTCATGAAGGTTTTTTTGACTATGCTTTTGCTCGACGTTTTTCAGGGCGTGGTCAAGATTTGTTGGAATTTTTACTAGCCAGTGAACAACATTTATTTCGACGCGCCCAGGTTCGGCAAATTTTGCTCCATCAACGTGATTATGATTTTGACCAATACCTAGATTCTCTTAGGCAATTAATAACAAGATCTGATATCCGTTTTCATATTAAGCAAGTAGTGTTAGCTTGGCTAGCTACACTGTCTAATCCTCAAGAAGAAGAATGGCGAGTTATTGAGCCTTTAATCAGTGAATCAACTACTGCATCAAACACCTCTATTTCACAACATCTATGGTACACTCTGAATAGATCTCTTCCTTGGTTTCAACTCTTGGATGAACTCGGAATAATAGAACAGTGGTTGAAGGATGATAGTGATGAACGTATTGATCACGCGATCGCACTACTGTCGATTAGGCAGAGGGAAATACCAGATAGGGTAGCTGAATTACTAGAGCCTTATGTCAGTGTATCACAAGCATGGGATAATCGATTTTACCGTCTGGTGCAAAGATCTAAACTGGGTATTGGAGAGCGTTTCTTTAAGCTATTTTTGCGACTAATTAATCAAGGTATTTTTGACCAACCAGAGGTACGTGATAATTATACTCGTGAGTTCTGGAGTATAATATATTCTTTACCTGAAAACCGTCCTGATTGGGCTTGCCAAGCAATCAGTTGCTATCTTAATCACTATCTAGATTTGAGGATAGCAGCTGGAAAACCTAATCTATCTAAGGATAATGATTGTCTTATTCCAGAAAGTGGCTATTATGACGAGATTTTAGTTAAGAGCTCCCAAAAAGCTCCAAAAGCATATATTAAACATATACTTCCCTGGATGTTTCGCGTGATGGAGTTAACTGCTAAACCAGAAAATAATCCACCTTGTGCTATAACTCCGGTTTGGTATTACCGGAGTTATAGCACAAGCTACAAGCCGATTAATATTCAGGGGACTTTGTTAAAGCAGATGGAGGTAGCACTGTCTGATTTAGCTACTAAGGATCCTGAAGATTTCGCTAGGTTGGTAAAACAACAACTTGGTACATCTAAGTTTGAAACAATCCAGTTCCTATTGATTCGCGCTTACACGTCTAACGGAGAGAGATTTGCTGATAAAGCTATTGATTTAATCTGTGAACAACCAGGAATACTCACAACAGGATATTCACTTGATAATGATCGTTTATCGGTGATTTGTGAACTACTAAAGGAAACTACTCAATATTGCTCTGAAGAAAAGCTCAGAAAACTAGAATATCTGATTATTAATTACTATTCCGACGGGGAAAAAAGTGCTATCGGTCGTAGGGATCGAGGCTATTCACAGTTATTTTTGTTAGATGCTATTGCTTCCTCTCGACTCACGAAAGAAAGCAATCTTCGTTTGGAGGAGTGGAGAAGGAAGTTTGGTGAGATTGAACCCCTTAAACCAAGTGTATTTGGATCTGGATTTATCGGCTCTCCCATACCTCAAAATGCCATTGAAAAAATGACAGATGAACAATTGCTAAGTGCTATTGCTAAATATAATACTAGTGAGAGGTTCTCTTGGTTTGAGCGTGATGGAAAATTTGTAGGTTCAGCAAGGGAATTCTCAAGACTATTGGAAAACCAAGTTAAAAAGGAACCATTACGCTTTGTTAAACTGATAGAGAGATTTCCAGATAATACAAATTTAGAATACTTTAATGGGGTGTTGCGAGGAATTGCTGAAGTAGGTTTAGATGTTGACAGTGCGCTTCGTGTTTGCCAGCGTTGTCACCGATTACCTAATCGCCCTTGTGGTCGTTGGATATCTGACTTAATTGGAAAATTAGCTGATATACCTTGGCCTCAAGAAGCCTTAGAGATTTTAACTTGGTATGCCTTAGAAGATCCTGAGCCAGAGCAAGAGTTGTGGCGTACTAACACTCAGAGTGGAGATGTTGAGTACGATGGTGATGTTCTCAATGCTGGTATGAACTCTACAAGAGGTAGTGCTGTTGTAGCGATCGCCAAGCTTATTTCTACTGACAAAAATCGAGCCTATTCTTTTCAAGAACCATTAGATAAGATAGTAGAAGATTCTTCTATTGCGGTTAGAGCATGTGCTGCTGAAGCTCTAATGTTAATGCTAAATTATGACCGTGACTTAGCTGTTCAATTATTTCAGCGACTCTGTAATACTGAAGATGCTCTATTAGGAACAGTTACCGTTGATAATTTTCTGTACTACGCTCTACAAAATTATTTTGAAGAGTTGGCATCAATTCTGGAAAGAATGATTATGTCAGAATTACCGAAAGTAGCAGAAATTGGTGCTAAACGAGCTTGTGTGGAATCTCTTCGTACAGAAGAAGCGGGCTGGCTAGCTGAACTTTGCTTATCTGGTACGAAAGTACATAAAAAAGCGGCTGCTCAGGTATTTGCTTCCAACCTTAGTCAAGCACACTTGAGGAAATTTTGTGAGGATGCGCTAGTCCAACTTTTCCATGATTCTGATCAAGAGGTTCACTCTCAAGCCGCCATGTGGTTTTATCACTTTCAAGGAGAAGAACTAGGTGAATATCAGGATTTGATTAAGAAATTTGTTGATAGTCCTGCTTTTGCCAATGGCTTCGATAATTTACTTGGGGCATTAGAAAAGACCACAGCAAAGCTTCCCGAAGTTACTTATACTATCTGCAATCGCTTCATTCAAGACCTTGCTGCCGAGAATGCTAGTAGTGGTAGACTCTTTAGGGGACACACCGACTCAGTTAGCAAATTACTGGTGAAACTTTACAGTCAAAGTAAGGATGAGTTACAGTCAAAATGCCTTGATTTAATTGATCAGATGGCTCAATTAGAAGTCTATTTCTTGGATAAAGCACTAGAGGATTTTGAAGGTAGTAGAATTCTCTAGTTACTTAGTGCGATGCTCCTTGGCCTTTGGGCCACGCTACGCGAATGGAGCCGCTACGCGATCGCAAATTTTGTAGCTTGGTCTACAGGAAGATGAGATTTAACCATGCCATTACTATGAGTCGATTTTCATTCCCGGCTACATTTACCCCTGACGAGTCGGATGGCCGGTTTGTGGTAACTTTCAAGGATCTGCCAGAAGCCATTACTCAGGGAGATTCCATGGAACAAGCCTTGGCTGAAGCAGCGGACTGTTTGGAAGAAGCGATGCTCGGTAGGAGCCGCTACGCGATGAAGCGAAGCTTCCGCGCTTATGCGATCGCAATCGGCTCGATATCTTTGCTAATCCCTAGAAAACATTTCCACTAAAGTATCAAGTACCTGATTACCAATCTCTTCAGGAAGCTTTCCTAGCTTATTAATTAAGCGACTCTTATCAATCGTCCGAATTTGATCTAAAACGACTTGTGCTTCTTTTCCTTTAAAAGTTAAATTAACTCGTGTGGGATAATTTCGCTTCGCTGTTGTCATTGGTGCAATAATCACTGTCTTGATATACTGATTCATCTCATTAGGAGATATAATCACGCAAGGGCGAGTCTTCTGAATTTCAGAACCAATGGTGGGATCAAGACAAACCAAATACACCTCAAATTGCTTGGGAATCGCTACCATTTCCAATCCTCTTCATCCCAAGAATTTTTAATCCGATCATCAATTAATAATTCATCATCACCATTTTCTGCCATTTCTTTAAACGCTTCTTCCCATCCTTGACGAGAGTGGGATACTGGCGAAATGATTACCTTCCCATCTTCTACTGTTATTTCAACTACATTGGCTAAACCACATTCTTCAATAATTGCTTGAGGAATTCTAATTCCTTGGGAATCTCCAATACGTACAATTGCCGCTTTCATCAGCTTAATTACTTTTGATGGATAATTCCTATTTTATAGCAATCCTAAATCAATTGTGATAATTTTTGTCCCCTGTCCCCTGTCCCCTGTTTCCTACTCCCTACTCCCTGTTCCCTGTTCCCTGTTCCCTGTTCCCTGTTCCCTGTTCCCTTTGCTCTACGAGTATCCCGATCAGATAGATTACCCACCGATAGCAAATGTTTAGGCATTCCTCCCATTCGTTCTAAAACCGATTTTTGGGATTGAAAATTTTGGCGATAATCCCGCAGCAATTTTTTGATCAACTCACTGCTAGTTGTTTTTTCCTGACTTAAAATTTCAACTAAATACTGTTCTGCCTCTTGATCCAGACTGACATTCAACATCACGTTTTACTCCATGGTACTGTTGCCTTATTTCAATCTTACAATTTTCTAGACCTCATGGGTTTTCTTCAAGAACCTTTTGCAATTGAGAAATTACAGTCTCTGCTGACTGAGGTCGTAACTTGCCCTGTTGAAATATAGTAATCGATTCTTTGGCATCCTCAGCAATTTCTTGACGACGGGATTCGATCAGACGGTTTTGGATAATTTTAACCAGCATAGCCTGCTGTTCAGGAGGCAGTTGACTGACGGTATTGAGGGCTTCTTCAAGGGAAGTTGTCATTGGCTTAACACAGAGCTTTGGTCAGTAGATTCAATTCTATCGGGTTGAATACTTACACGCTTGGGCCGAATCGAAGATCGAAGTTGGAGTCGCTACGCGAACGCATTCTCTTCTCGGTTGGGTTGAAGCAAGGAAACCCAACACTATCTTTTGGCTTGGGAATCGCTACCATTTCCAATCCTCTTCATCCCAATAATTTTTAATTCGATCATCAATTAATAATTCATCATCACCATTTTCTGCCATTTCTTTAAACGCTTCTTCCCATCCTTGACGAGAGTGGGATACTGGCGAAATGATTACCTTCCCATCTTCTACTGTTATTTCAACTACATTGGCTAAACCACATTCTTCAATAATTGCTTGAGGAATTCTAATTCCTTGGGAATCTCCAATACGTACAATTGCCGCTTTCATCAGCTTAATTAATAGATAAACTTATTGGTAATTAATATCTTAGCACTAATAATTAATAATCTCTTTATAGTGTACCTAAATGAATTGTGAGTGATAATTTTTGTCCCCTGTTTCCTACTCCCTACTCCCTACTCCCTACTCCCTACTCCCTATTCCCTATTCCCTTTACTATTTTAATGAAGATCCAATATCCCACTTAAACATGCTCCTCAACCCAACTGCGGTCAAAGATCGATTCATAAATCCGGTTATTGACTCTCAGACATCCCTGTTGCTTCACCACTAACCCAGACAACAGCAATTCCTTTTCCTCTGGACTGTCAACAGCCACCACTTCTCCCTGCTCCACAATTTGTCGATATATCTCCAGTAGCCCTACAGATTGTTTACTCTCCAGGATGCGATCGCGTATAGTTCTCAAATGCTCCGGTTCATCCTGGGATTCCCAATTTTCTATCACCTTGGTTCGCACCAAATTTTCAATCCATTCAGCTTCGTCGTTGGTAGGGATAGCAGATGAAGTACTGCGGATGAATTGACAGATCTTTTGGGTCAAAAAAGGCTGACCACTCGTCCATGCTAACAGTTCTTTGAGCAGTGTTTGAGGATTGCTCACTTTCTCTGCTAATCCTTGAAGCAAAGGTTGGGCTTCATGCTCTTTAAAGCCCTCCAGTTGAATCGCCTGACCAATATTAAAGGGGGTTCTTTGGTGGTCTGTAATTAAGCCAGAGGGAGTAGCAACCCCAAAGAGAGCAAAGGTTAAATTGCCATAGTCTCGATTGATAGTACGCTGATTATAGCAGGAGCGAATCAGAGCAAAAAAGTCATTAACTGGAAAATTCAAGCCCAAGACGCTATCAACTTCATCGATAAAAACTACCCGTTTATTCGGTAAACTGTTATCTGGTTGCTCAAGTTCATCTAGCAAGACTTCTTCTATAAATTGACTCAACCGCTGAACCGTAGAAATATCTGCTCGTTCATTCCACCACTTTTTTAAATTCACCTTTCTTAGTAAACCAAAACTTCGCCATAGCTCTACTGCCAATCCCTTATACCATTGGTCAGGGGTAACATTTTCGCTGCCAATCCGAGTCAGGTCGATCGCTGCGCAGCTAATCCCCTCATTGTTCAGGTGGTTAATCATACGTACCATCAGGCTTGACTTGCCCATCTGGCGGGGATTGAGAATATAACAAAACTCCCCTTGCTTTAAAGCTTTGTAGAGAGTTCTGTCAGCAGAACGCACCACATAAGTGGGAGCATCCATCGGTAAACTTCCCCCCACTTGATAATCAAAATTCGACGCTTGTTCGTCACTCTTCAGTAACTCGTTTTCAAATATTAGTTCCGCTTGAGTAGCTTTGAGAACGTCCAAAGTTTGAGATAGTTCTTGAGTGCGCTCTTCTACTTTAAGCTCTAGATTGCGGTTATAGTCTTCTAACTGTCCATACAGACGAGCATTTTCAATAGAGATAGCAGCTTGAGCAGAAAGCATTCTTAAAACTTCAATGCGATCGCTGGTAAATGCGTCTGTGGTTAAATTATTTTCTAAATATAAAATACCGCTTAGTTTTGCTTGATTTAATAAAGGACTACAGATAATCGATTTGGGTTGAGTGGCAACAATGTAGGGGTCACGAGTAAATTGTCCTTGATTAGCAGCATCACTTAAGACTAAATTTTCCTGGGTGCGAGCCACATAATTGATGATAGAGACTGACAACATCGCGGTTTGACTAGCAGCATCCACAGAGTCTACTGGCAGGGATTGCAGTGTAGTCACCTGATCAGAATCCACTGTTCCTTCAGCTTCAATTACCCAATCACCGTCTTTATCCAGTATCAGAAAACCTTTTTGAGCCCCAGCATTCTCAATCAGGATTTTCATTAACTTTTCCAGCAACTTGTCTGGGATAATTTCCCCAGAAATAGTTTGCGATGCTTTGAGAATGCTATTGATATCCAAAACACCGGATGTAGTTTTACCTGAGTCGGTAATTGACGGATTTAAGCTAGTTTTAATACTATTTGTTGAAACTGTAGCCAAAAATTGTGGGTATCGAGCTTCCAAATCCTTTACCTTAGCCACAGCTCCCCAGCCTTGATAAGTATAGTGGGCATCTTGTAGGTAGTAGCGAGCAACATGGTTTTGGTTTCTAGCTAAATAGAATTTTCCTGCGAGTTCATAAGCTAGGGCTTCGTCGTTGAGATAGTCGTTTTTATGGGCTAAGGTAATAGCGCGGTCGTAATAGTCTCTAGCTTCGCTATCTTTGCCTAAAACTCGGGATCGTTCAGCTTCGACTAAATAAAATTTGTGCAGAAAATTCATCGGAGCTTGCTTTGCCCAGAGTTCCATTTTTTCTTGTTTAGCAGCAACCTTGGTCAAAATTTCTGCTCTTTCAGTCTCTGAAGCATCAGGATAAAATGCTAGCCGAGCCAAGGCATCATAGAAGTAGACAGTGGTAAGGATGAATGATGAGCCAGCATTAGCAGCATAGTCTTCAAACTGGTCGGCATATTCAACCGCTTGCTGAAATTCCTGGAAAAGATAACACAGAGTGAGTTTATGTAAATACACATGCATCATCCCAGTTCTATCTCCACTGGCAAGATGGACTGCTATCATCTTTTCTTCATCATATGCTTCACCAATCAAACGGCAGGGATTTTCTGCTTCTCCCATCAAGTTAAGGATAGCCTGCATACAGATTTGAGTCCAATTAAGGTAAGCTTCCTGCTGAGTTTGAATAGTAGTTGCAATTGCTTTAGCCGTCTCTTTCTTCGCATATATTAGTTCCACACCACTTAGGTACAAAGCACCGGCATAGCTACCCGTAGCACTAGCAGCATATTCAAGATCTCCAGTTTCTATAGCACTTTGATAAGCTTCCATGGCAACAGATGATGTGTCCCTGAGCGGTTCCTTCCAATGCTTGAGATATAGCTTATATATTGCATAAATTCTTGCTTTGAATATGTTATCTTTGAATCGTTCTAGTAACTTCAAAGCAAGTTGACCAAACTGATAGCCAGCCTCAAGCTCCCCTAATAAGCAGAGGATATGCCCGTAACCGGCATAGGGAAAAGCAGAATCAGGAGAATTACCAAACTGAATCGATAAATTCACCTGTCGGCACCAAATTACCAAGCTGAGTTGATTCATTGCTACGTATGCAGAGCTCAACAAGTAGCTCATAATCCGCATAGCTGCTAGTTTATACGGATCGGTCATTTGGGGTAAGTCGATTAGCTGCTGGGCTTGCCTGCCCCCTAAGGCAGACTTGATCTGCTCTATCTCTGCCGTCAGATCAGATTGGCTGGATTGTTCGGGTAATTCGATCCCAAGTAATTTCAGAACGTCTAGCCCAGTTTTGACTGCTTCTATAAATTTTCTTTGAGCAGAATAAGCTTGCATTTTGACTTCATAGACTTTGACTTTGTCTAGCAGTGTTTGGGCGTTTTGCAAGACTATCTCAGTCAAGGGCTCCATTTGGTCGTAGTTGGCAATTGTATAAGCTGCTTCTGCTGCTTCCACATATAAATCTAAGCTGAGGTTATACTGGTGCGACCAACTTTCTTTACTTAACAAACTTAAGCCGGTCTGGAGATAATTCAAAGCAGGTTGACGAGCAGCTGAAGATTTGGCTTTTTTCCCTGCCCGCAGATTTAATCGAGCTAACTCATCTTGCTCTGTTTGTCCCTCAATTAGCTCCCGACCTTTGTTCAAATGGTTAACAATTTTAAACAGCTTCTGTTCAGATTCTTCAGAGGATGTATTTTGCAGTAACAACTTGCCAATACCCAGATGTACTGCTTGGGTATCTACTTTGGGAATGAGGGAGTAAACTGCTTGTTGGATGCGGTCGTGGGCAAATTTGTATTCTACAACTAACTGATTTGACAACCCTTCGATATCAAGTTCCACCAACTGGTAGGCATAGCTAAGGGGTACAATTAGACCAGATTGGAGTGCTGACCGTAAATCCGTTGCAGTTTCCTGTATAGATTTTTCAGATATCACTGCCAGTGTTTTCAGATCAAACTGGTTCCCTATGCAAGCTGCTAATTTTAATAAGGCTTGAGTTTTTGTGGGTAAGTATTTAACTTTTTTAGTCATCAACTCTACCACATTATATGTAAGGGGTTGCGCTTTTATTTGCTCTATATCCCACTGCCATTTTTCAAAGCTGTAGTTAAAATACAACCAGCCTTCAGAATACATAGATTTTAGAAACTCATTGATGAAGAACGGATTTCCACCAGTTTTTTCATGTATTAATTGGGCAAGGGGTTTAGCAGTTATTGAATCTCCGAAAAAGCTATCAACGATAAGTTGGGTAACATCAGTTAAGGCTAAGGGGAGAAGTAGTATTCTCTTAATTGTTACTCTTGCTTTTTCAAGCTGTTCCAAGCTTTGAGTCAACGGATGTGCCTCATTGACTTCATTATCCCGATATGCCCCAATGAGGAACAGATATTTATTATCTGCTGCTGTCATCAGCAGTTGAATTAATTCCAGGGAAGCTCTATCTGCCCACTGTAAGTCGTCTAAGAAAATGACTAACGGATGTTCGGGTTGAGAGAATATCTTAATAAATTTTTGAAAAACAAAATTAAAGCGATTCTGGAGTTCTGTTGGCGGAAGCTCTGGGACAGGTGGTTGTGGACCAATAATCAGTTCTACTTCAGGAATGACTTCAATGATGACCTGTGCATTTTCCCCTAATTCCCCTTGCAGCTTCTCTCGCCAATTTTGAATCTCTTGCTCACTTTCGGTGAGTAACTGTTGTACTAATGACCGAAATGCCTGAATTAAGGAAGCGTAAGGAATATTTCGTTGAAACTGGTCAAACTTACCAGAAATAAAATAGCCATGTTGGCGAGTCAGTGGCTTATATACTTCCTGTATTAATACGGACTTGCCAATACCAGAATACCCCGAAACCAGCATCATTTCACTAGCTCCTTGGCTGACTCGTTCAAAGGCAGCTAATAGGGTAGAAATCTCCTGTTCTCGCCCATACAGTTTTTGTGGTATTTGAAATTGATCGGAAACATTGTGCTGATCGATCACGAAAGCATCAATTTGCCCTTTGGTTTGCCACTGTCTGAGACAGTCTTCTAAATCTGCCTTGATCCTATAGGCTGATAGATAGCGTTCTTCAGCATTTTTCGCCATCAATTTCAACAGGAGCGCCGAAATAATTGCTGGAATCTCTGGTTTCAGTTCCTGTGGTGGTGTCGGTTGTTTAGCAATATGACAATGGACTAATTCCAAAACATCATTGCTGGGGAAGGGTAACTGTCCCGTCAGCAATTCATAAAAGGTCACCCCCAGGGAGTAAAAATCAGTGCGGTAATCGATTGCTCGATTCATGCGACCCGTTTGTTCTGGGGAAATATAAGCTAGAGTTCCTTCTAATACATTCGGGTTGCGAAAGGTTGAGATTTCTCGGGACAGTGTGGTTGAAATACCAAAATCAATGAGCTTAAGCTTACCAGTATTCTGATTTAAGATAATATTTGATGGGTTAATATCTTTGTGAATAATATGCTGCTGGTGAACCTGACCGAGAATGTCAACAATCTCAATGGCCAGGTGGAGAAACTCAGCAATGGTGAATTCCTGCTTCGGAATGATCCGATTGAGAGATTCGCCGCCAAAATCTTCTAACACCATGACCCAGTTAGTTTCTAGGTTTTCCCAGCTGTAAACATCGATTACACCGGGTAGGTTAATAGTTTGGGTTGTTTCATACTCTCGCTTGAACCAAGCAATGCTTTCAGGGGAAGGATAAGCCTGTTTGAGCATTTTAAGGATAACAGGTTGGTGATCTGCTCGCCGATGTCCGCGATAGACTAATGAGTTGGTGCTCTCATGGAGTTTTTCCGTAACTTGGTAACCTGATAAATCGCGCATACTTACCTGCTTTCAAGGAGTTTTTATGATAAAAAACCGCAACCAGTTCGGTTTGAGCTGATAAAATAATAATCCATTTTCCCAAGTGTACAAAGTTATGAGTGATTTAAAGTCAAACACCCCACCTAACCGTTAGGTTAGGTGGGGTGCATCTCCTAAAAGCTGTTTGACCCGGTGGGTGGAATGGGCACCTTTACAAAAGCGATGCAGCTTCTTCTTCTTCTTCTGATGGATCAGGCTCTGGATCTGGCATAGGAAAAGGGTCTGGATCTGGCAAGGGATCTGGACCGGGATCCCAAAAAGTTAAGGCAAGGGGAACTTGTTCGTCTGCAAATAGTACTGCAATTTTAGTAGATTCTTTGCTGATGATTGCAGTCTGCTCTGCTTCAGATAAACCCACTTCGTCCATTACGGAACTGGGGTTATTGATGAAAACACTTTGTTTCTTGGGGTCAAGGGCCAAATCGGTTAATAAATCAAATAGTTTACTCATCAGATATCCTCCTAATTTTTATAGTCACGAATCAAGAATCTAAGCTAATGGTCGTGATTTTCTCCACGGCAACAATTTCTTCAATGTTTTTACCCGTTCTGCTTCTGACAATGCTGGAGTTTGATAAAGTCTTTCTAGTGCGTATTGATCATAGATTATCAAGGAAAGCTCTAGATAAGGCAATGGTTCACCAGTTATATCATCATAGTGTTGATCATAATATCGCAGAATTTGACTTAAATCAGCAAGGAAGGAAAGAGTACTGGCAGATCCTTCGACCCATGCAAAGTTTTGCCACAGCCATAATTGTGCCTCTGCTTTAATCTTAGGATTGTTGAGCTTAGGATTGTTGATATCAGGATTGTTGGGTTCAATATTGTTGGGTTCAATATTTTTGGGTTCAATATTGTTGGGAAAATTGTTGAGGACATCATCAACAAGCTTCTTTAATTTATGTCCTGACATACATTCTTCCTTCGCCAGCATCTCCAACTTCTTCTTGGTTTTAGGCTCAGCCTTTATCATGTATATCAATACTGCTTTACATATCTCAGCAAGCTTGGCATCTATTTTTTGAATAAGTATTTTGCATTCTTTTCTAAATTTCTGATTAAGTTTATCTTCTTCCTTCTTTTGTGTACCTTCAATTACCTTGAGAATGAGTTGACCTATCAAATCCCCTGGCTTCAGGATCAAGACTTGTTGCGTACAAGCGGTCGCTCCACTATAGTATCTCTCTTTCTTTTCTGAGTTATCTTCTCTCTTCGTCATATAAAAAAACAGAAATGCATGTTCATAAAGACTTACCCTCCTGCTTACTAAGCTTGAAACAGGATAATAAGAGTTTTGTAAAGTCTCCATGTCTGGAGATATTTGTGTTTCTACTCCCAAATCCCACAATGACTCCTCGTATTCTTTAGCTAATCTGTAAACTGTCGATCGCATACCCCAAGCCCAGGCATATGTGGGGATAAGTTCAATCGCTCTGTTAAGATAATTCAAAGCTTGTTGTTTACTTTGTTCATCTATCTCATTCTTGGCTAATTTCTTCTTATCCAGAGTTATTTTAAGGCGGTAGGTTGCTCCCAAGTGAGCTAATGCCCACCCATAGTTGCTGTTTTCTGGTGCTTTATGAGCAAGCGCTGTTTTGAAATGTCTTATAGCTGATTTAATAGATTCCTTTTTCTGCTCTTTATCATTTTCTGTAATTGATCGTAGACGGTAGGTTTCACCTAGATGTGCATGAGCCCAGAGATACTTATGATTCTTTTTGACGGCTTTTTTCAAGTACTTTTCGGCCTTACCATAATCCATCAACTGGTAGTAAGTTGTTCCTAGGTGGGCATTGATCCAAGCATTGTATTTATACTTACTTTGGAGCTCTTTAAAAATCTCAATCGCCTGTTCATAGGCCCCTGACAAGCGAAGAGTTTCTGCTTTTTGAGCAAGAGCCCAAGTGTTATTATCCATCTGTATCAAATTCCTCCTTGACTGTTATTTGAAACTTAATTTATTGAGCTTTGTTGTTTCAAACCCTTAACTAGCGAGTAATGTTTTAGTTCTCGGGTCATCTCGCCACTCCATCCAAGCTGGGTCGTGACCGACTAACTCAATGGCTTCATCATTAATAGGAATAGCGTCTTGTAGATATTCCCATGCTTGTTCGCGGCTACCTACCAAGATGGCTAAGCCACTCAGTCGGTACAGAATATCTCCTCGATCCCCTGTGTCCCATTGAGACAGCAATACTGTCCGCGTACGCTCAATCTCGCTTTTGGCCTGGGTCAATCCCTGCCAGCGAGCCTTTGCTACTGCAATACAGTACAAAGCTGTAGTGTCATCTGGAACTTCATCTAACCTCTGCTGGCAACAAGCGATCGCCTCAGCATATTGGCCGTCGTAGCAAAGGATTAACCCTCTCTCAATCCGCCAATTTTTCACAAATATGGTTTTGTCAAAGGCGATAGCACGGTCAAAATCAATCAGGGCTTTTTTGTAGCACTTCATCAGCTCATAAACTCGGGCACGATAGGCAATTGCCCAAAGGTAATCCGGCTTCAGCTCAATGGCTCGATCCAAGTCAGCCACTGCCATTGTGTAATATGCTTCCCCCATAAAGCGGTAGGTTACGCCCCGGTGAGCGAGGGCCCAAAGGTAGTTAGGGTTGAGATCAATAGCGCGGCTAAAATCTGTTCGGGCTTCCTGATAACGTTTGATCTCAAAGTAGGTTTCCCCACGGTGAGCGATAGCCCAAGGGTAGTTAGAATTTAGCTCAAGGGCATCGGTGAACTTAGCGAGGGCAGCTTCAAAATCTCCCATCAGCCGATCAGCCTCACCTTGCTGAGCTAGAGCCTTAGCTTTCTCAGGATTCTGTGGGGACGCTAACTTGAGGTTGGACACAGTTTGTTGATAAGCTGTCATCAGATCTGTTTCTCCCCTGTAGCTTCTTTAACAAAAGACATACCTAAGCGCGCCATCATGTCTTTGTCCACAGGTGCTAGAGCGTGAGGCGGAATATAAAGGGTTGAAACCTCAGTAACACTGCTCTGTGGTAGCTTGGACAGAGGAATACGCTGGATAACTGGTTTGCAAACTGGATAATAAACAGCTGCTTCGTAAACAATCACTTCATGGTCACCTCCATAATGTGTTTTTAAGACCTCGGTCAATATAGTTAGAGGACGAAACTGTTCCTCCGGTTTGTAAAAACCGAGATTGCCAACCATGGCAATCTGCCACAAAATCAAGGGGCTAGTGGGGTCAAATTTACGCCGTCGAATCAAAAAGTCCGTTGCTTCAAAACTTTGACACCCGTTTCGACCAGGATCGAGACCAAGGTCAGCAAATAAGCAATCTTCCGCAGAAATCCCAGGTAGCATCTGTGCTCTAAAGCCTTCACGATGTGCCTGTTTAATAGCTGCCTGGGCTGGATTGGCAAAAACCCCAGGATGACCGTAAAAAACAGCACAGACATTCAGCCCCTTACGAACTTCTGTCAATATCCTTTCGGTCATTTCTTGATAAGTGTCTCTGCGCCATTGATTCTTCCGGTTATATGGCAAAGCTTCTGCTGTGGCATTCAATTCTTTGAGCCATTTAGCGGTTACTGGGTCAGCCAACGCATATAAAACCTTGTCCGCTTGTTCTATCCAGGCTTTCGCCCCCAAGGTCAGATGACTTACCAATTGAATCCCCGTACCGACAATTGTTAAAGAGCCAGTTTCCAAATTCAATTTACTCTTCAGCTTAGAATCGGAGTTTTTCATCATCAGAGTAACAGATACAAGACACAGACATTGAAGGTAAGCATTAAGCTATCAGCTATCAGCTATCAGCTATCAGCTATCAGCTATCAGCTATCAGC
>NZ_CEYLVT010000106.1:0-24964 GCF_982860115.1 Moorena sp. | reverse complement strand
ATCACATAAGCTTTAGCCTGAAATTGCTCCAACAGGTCAATGTGACATTGATCGTAACCAACCTTGTAAATGTCATCAACCGCTAAGGTTTCATTGTGGCGATACCGACCCCCTTGGGTGTTCTCCAAATAGGTATCGCGCCAGACTTTTTTAATACTCGGTCCAACTAACGGTATCCAACCATGTCCGACATCCTCAGCCACAAACTCACCACTCCAGTCTCGATTGAAACGATACACAGCGACGCGATCGCACTTGAGCTGCTGCCGGATTTCTTGAGTTGCAGTCTGGAAAACACTTTTCAAGTCGGAACTCTTAAGTATTTTATCAAGCAAGCGACTTGCTATTTTTTCTCCCTGAACAGCAATATCGAGTTGCTCCGATTTATCGTCTAGCTGGGCTGCAATGTCCAATTGCTTGAGAATACTACTGAGACGGTCACTGAGTAATGACAGCAATATGACGTCACTATCAAGCCAGCGCCGAGGGCGAGAGTTCTGGTAAACGGCGAATAAGCCCCAGAGGTGTTCACCATCAAAGATTGGGGCTATAATATAAGCCTTGGTCTGGTATTTTTCTAAGGTTTGAATGTAGCACTCAGAAAAACCAGCGGCATAGATGTCGTCAACTCGCTCTACCTGCTGACGTTTGAAATAGCTGCCTCCTTGTGTCTGCTTTAAATAGGTATCGGTATTTGGGCTGGCGACGGATCCGATTTGCTTAACCGTACAGCGTCTAGAGGACAATATATCTGCTGATGTCAGGTTAGGATTTTGCTTTTGGTCTTCGAGCAGCTTCACCCAACCCTCTGCAACTGACTCAGCCACAAATTCACCACTCCAGTCTCGATTGAAGCGATAAACCACTACCCGATCCGCCTTGAAAAACAGGCGCAGTTGTTCACAAATATTGCCCAGGGCAATCTCCGGCACATTTGACGGTGCAATTGTGGCCAAGATTTGAGCCAAAACCTTTTCCTGCTTCACCTGCTCTCGTCGTCGGGTAAAAGATTCCATTGGCTGTAGATTCAGCCGAAGTTCAGTAACAACTTGGTAGAGCAGACTAATGTCAGCTTCCTGCCATTCCCGAGAACCAGAACATTGCTGTACCACTAGTAAGCCCCACAATTGCCCTTCGAGCAACATTGGTAGACTTAGGCTAGCTTTGACCTGGAATCGTTCTAGCAGTTGGAGTTGAAACGGACTCAAAGCCCGGTCATTAATATCATTAAGGGCTATAACTTTCTGTTGCTCATAGGCTGAGCGATTATCAGCCCCAAAAGCCATCACCGGCAGGCACTCCTCCTGGCTGGGAGTATAGCCACTCACCATCGACTCAACTAGCACCGTACCCCGATTCTCGGACTGGAAGCGAAAAATCAAGGCTCGGTCTACTCGTAAACGTTGACTAACCTCAGTCACGGTGGTTCTCAACAGGGCATCACTAGTTTCTGCTTTGCGCATCTCGGTGGCCAGGTGGAATAACCACTGCCGCTCACCCTTGCAGTATTCCTCAATATCGACGGCTAGGTGGAGCTTCAACCCGGTAGGTGTCCCCTTGCCATTGCCATTACTCGATGATTGATTGAGTTGGGACGAAGATGTGAGTATTTCCTTAGATTGATCAAGTGTTGACATAGTTATAGTTTCGCTTTTTTCAACATCTGATAATGGTAAAATTGCCGACCATGATGGCATCTCAGAGACAATCGAGTCGGTAGGAACCCTGCCAATAGACTGTTCAATGGGCAGAGTTAGTGACGAGCTTGTCAACCAGTCATAATTGGTTTGATGGCATTGATTTGCTCGAAAAACCTCAAGACTGCCCTTCTTGATTTGTCTGCCATAGGGGAAACTCAGTAATAGCCTTGACATCCAAGACTGTACTGCCATCCCCAGGCAGGTACCCCAGCAGAAAAGGCAGTAGTGATTGAGGAAATAAGCCAGAAGATGCTGGCTGGAGTTGCTCCAATTCATGTAACTCAATCTCATTGACTTGCGACACCACCAGACCCACAGACTGGTCATTGGCCTGAACCACGATTGCCACAGGAGATACCGAAACTTGCCCAAGCTCAGACAGAGGTGGATAGCCAAGCAGCTGGTTTAGGTCTACCAACCAGAGCATTTCTGAGCGCCAATTACCAATGCCCAAAATGCAACTGGGCATTTCCGGCACCAGCAGAACGTCTGGTACATTCACCCTGATAATTTCGGTAATCTGCTCTAGGGGCAACAGAATACTATCCTTTTTGCCAATAGGAAAACGCAGCAACCGCACTCGGGTTTCTGGGGTTAGTGGATCTAAGTTTAGTAGGTCAAGATTTGTTTGTGTTACCACTGGGTCAAGGGAGTTCAACATTACCTAATACCTAATACCTAACAATTGCTGAATTGTTTGTTTTAGTTCTTGCTGGTTTATCGGTTTAGGTAAATAGGCATCAGCTCCCAGCATCGAACCCCAGAGTTTGTCAGCATCAGTTCCTTTAGTTGAGCAAATCACCACTGGGATGGTTTGGGTGTTGGAATTAGTCTTGAGTTCCCGGCAAAGTTCAAACCCGCTTTGTCCTGGCAAAATCACATCGAGAATCACCACATCTGGTTTCTGGGACTGAAGTTTAATCTGGGCATCCTCACTACTGGTGACACTAACTACCTTGAGACCAGCTTCTCTGAGGTAACCACTTAGGATCTCATTTTCTGTCAAACTATCTTCAACCAAAAGGACTGTAGTCATAAAATTTGTTTACTCTAAAAGTAGTCATGATGTTAATTTAAATTTGGTAATTTCAACCTGTCAAGTATAACTTATCAAGTTTTGATTTTTGATTTTTAATTAACGAAAAAAAAAGACTCATAAGTAGTAAACTAAGTTAATAGGGATCCGTGTAGGAATTGTGAGAATTGTTGCTCCCTACTCCCTACTCCCTAGTCCCTGCTCCCTGTTCCCTGTTCCCTGTTCCCTGTTCCCTGTTTCCTGTTCCCTTTGCTAAACCTAAACTATTAAAGTAAGTATTCAACCGGACAGGATATTACGACTAACCCCGAGATGCTTCTGTAGAATTGTCAATACCTTTGACCGAGTAATAGGCTTTGCTAAAAAGTCCGTAGAACCAACCATTTTTGCCCGCACTCGGTCTACAATTCCGTCATTACTGGTGACCATAATCACTGGGGTGTCTTGAAACACCGAAACCCGACGAATTTGTGCACAAATTTCATACCCATTTAAAACCGGCATGACCAAATCCAAGAAGATCAGCTGTGGTTTGTGCTTTAGCAAGGTCGGCAAGGCTTTGATCGGGTCTTGAACATTGATAAATCGATAGCCAGCATTGGCAAGAATTTGACTCATGGTCAGGCGATCGATTTGGCTGTCTTCGATATAAACTACCAAAGGACTAGCTGGTAATGTCATTACTGGTCCTTTGGTTCCGGTAGTTTCTGGCTGAAGATTAGTGGCTTGATTAAAGTGAGTATCACAGCGGAAGTCTCCAACACAGATCAAACCCATCACCTGTACTCGGATGTAGGGCATGATTGATTGGGTCACAGCCAAAAGATTCTGTTTGACGCTCACAGCTAAATCCCTTAAAGTGCGATCGCCATCCACTAAGGTAGTCAGGTTGTGGTAGGCCAGTAATGAGGTCTGCTCTCGCAATTTGTCAGCATCCCAGATCACCGGAGCCAAAGAAGGGGAAATATTTACCAAACCAGCCTGTTGCCAAGGCTCCCAAGCCAGCGTTGCCTGTTGCCAAATTTGTGAAGCTCGAATTACTACCAACCTTGAATCAAAGGTTGAATCAGAGGTTGAATCAATAGTCTCTTGAGGAATCTGCCTGTAAGTTAGTTGCTGTGATGAACCACAGCGGAGTTGTTCCTGCCGTTGGATGATATCGAAGAGTATTTCGGTACAGTTGCCAGCAACAACCGACCTCATCTGTTTTAGCGGTACTTTCCCCTGTCTAACTAGTTCTGCTAGAGATGGGTAATCCCAATACACCGGCTGAGCCGACGACCCCTGACACACAGGAAATGCTGATAGTTCTGGGCAGTGTACAGACAACTGCCGACACCAACGACGAATGGGATGCATTTTACTAGCACCCCCAGTCAAACGACCCAAGTGGAAAAAAAGACTCCACTGCTGACCTTGGGGATCTTCAATCTCCAACCGACCAGTCAATTGCTCCGTTGCGCAAGCTTGAATCTGTTGTGCTAGTTTGTCGGTGGTCAATACTTTGTGAGTCGTCATTGGTGTCTCTATGGATATATAGCAATCCCACTAATTAGTCACTAACTAACAATTAACAATGAATATTTAACAAGTAACAATCCTAGTTTGCTAGGATATCGTTTAGCAATAATGTTGTCAAGTACCCGTTTTTTGTCTAATACCTAGATACCTAGATACCTAATACCTAGATACCTAATACCTAGAATTTTTAATCCTGATATTGTGTAGAATTTTCAGAACTTACGCCATTTGTATATTGGTTACAAATTATAGGGTTTGTTCCCCAGTTTTGCGTAAGTTCTGGTTTTGTAGAAATGCACCAAACTCTTAATGTTAGCAGACAATTCAAGCCAGGGTTGTAGAGATGCACCATGATCGAGTTTCACTAACCATCAGCAAAACTCGGTTAGTCGAACTCAAGGGAAATTAGTACCTTACTTGGCTTAACTTTACCTTAATTAAGAAGGGCTATTTAACGAAAATTACCCTAAACTTAATAAATATTTTGTGACTTAATTATAACTATAAATCAGCCTTAAAATCCTGCTAATTATTAAAATACGCTAATTGTCGTAGTATATAGCGTTTTTATCTAGGTTGTAAACACACTTCTTGCCAAAAAAGGCATGCAGGCAAGAGGCAAAAGGCAAAATGGGCAAGAGATACGGAGTTTTATTGTCCAATAAAAAAAGACCATTAAGGTTTACATCTCAAATACAAACGCTATACTTTGATAACATGCAAATGTGGCATATCTCGGTAACATCATCCAAAAAATCCAGCTAACTTTATTAATCTTTTAAAAAAGGATTATAAGCATTCAGCTAATGCACTAAGCGCACGCTACTTGAGGTGCCATTGGCCTATGGCCACCCTACACCGAACAGCTTTTGAATAAAACAAGCTGACCCCTGACCGCTGAGTGCTGAATGCTTACAAATGATTATTAATTTTCAAAAGAATTAACTGCGAAATAATCGTGTGTACTGAGTTTCGTGAGCCATACTTGCTAGGGCTAATCCCCAACCACAACTACTTAATTTTTCATCCGTCAAAGTTAAAACATCTTCGGTGCTCAGAGCAAGTCTATGGTTGAGTCCTAGCAGTAGCTGTTGACCAACGGTTTGACCAAGGGGAATCAATTTGACGCCAGCACCGATCACATTAGATGCCCAGCTATGTAAGTAACCTAAGACTGTGGCTCTAATGTCAATCTGCCAGTGAGCAGCCCCAATCCCAAACGCGATCGCATAATTACAGGGTTTACCCACAGCTGATGCTACATCGTGTAGAGAGATTACATTTTCTTGAGAGGTTACATCGCTTGTCTGGACAATAGTTTCAGTGGATGGGTGCAAATCCAGCAGTAACCGCATCAACGAGTTACCCATCTGCCAACTTTGCGTCCGCAATTCAGAAGTTTCCTTAGCAGCACTTACCCAAGCATTCCAGTAGTTCAAACCCTCTAAATCCCCTTTGCCATAACTTTCGTAAGCTCGCACCATCACATAAGCCTCTAATCGAATGGCTCCATAGCACAGTTGATGCTCTAGCCACTGGTCCAGAGTAGTCTGGTTGTGAATCACACCAATATCAACTAACGTTTCCAAACCCTCAGAATAGCCGTAAGCACCCACTGGTAGTACGGGACTAGCCAGTTGCAAAAGATTCAACAAAGAATTAGGGACTAGGGGATCTAAATGCATTCTTGCTTATTGCTCATTGTCCTATTGCACTGTCTGTACATCATATAGTGCTACGCGCAATGGCATTGGCAAGAGGCAAAAGGCAAAGGTGCGCTTGACCCATTAAGAATTAAATTCGCCACGGGTCGCACCTAAAAGTTCACTACAACAGCTTTTGCTGTTTGTATTAACATCAAACACCTTAAATAAGTTAAACCATCCGTTGCACCTCTAGCAGTTAAGACTTACCCACCTAACTATATATAGTGTGCCAGTTTATATTAAAACACTACATATATTGTTTTTGGCGGCTATCCACATAAGTCCTAAAAATTTCAAAAAAAAGTTTGCCCAAACCCTTGACACCGCTTGTAGTATTTTTGTAGTATATAAACATAGCGCAGAGGAAAGAGTCAAAAAGCTCGAATCCAAAAGCTTACACGGAACCTTGACAACTAAATATGTAACATACCTTTTGATTCATGTTTGGATATAACTGTGTTTGCTCATCACGTGGGGATGGACCCTTGGGTTGATTCCCCACAGAGTGAACTCAGAGATTTATCTAAAAGATTTATCTAAACTCCAACGGATAAACTGCTCAAGTCCTGGGGCTGTAGCTCAGACGGTCAGAGCGCCTGTCTGTCGAACAGGAAGTCGCGGGTTCGATTCCCGTCAGCCTCGCTCTTTGCAGTCGCTTTTATCGCTGGGAGGTGCAAATCCTGCTCCAATCAGTGACCTAGCAGCGTAGCTCAACGGTAGAGCACCTGGCTCATAACCAGGAGAGTGCGGGTTCAAGTCCCGCCGCTGCGACCTACGGAGATGGTGTAACTGGCAACATGACGGTCTCCAAAACCGTTGATCTGAGTTCAAATCTCAGTCTCTGCGCTCCCGTGCCGTAGGCAAATTTGGTTAAGCCGCTTGCCTTTCAAGCAGGTGATTGCGGGTTCGATCCCCGTCGGCACGATGAATGCCCTGTAGCTCAGTTGGAAGAGCAGCGAGCTGTTAACTCGATGGTCGCGGGTTCGATCCCTGCCAGGGCAGTCAGGAGCAGTTTCCTCTTTCTCCTTTGTATCCCCCAGTAGCTCAGTTGGGTAGAGCGCTCGCCTGAAAAGCGAGAGGTCGTCGGTTCGATGCCGACCTTGGGGGGCTGTCACTTGCTATTGCAAGTGCTCAATGCCGGATGGACGATTGGCAAGTCGCCGTGACTCTGAATCATGGAGAGGTTGGTTCGAGTCCAACTCCGGCATTCTATTGTTGAAGGTTAACCGGTTAAAGGTTGAAAGTTGAAGGTTAACCGGTTGAAGGTTAACCGGTTGTAAGCTTCAACCAAACCACCTAAGCTACTTCGGACGCCAAAGGCGAACAACCTTCAACCAAACAACCAAACAACCAAACAACCAAACAACCAAACAACCTTCAACCTTCAACCCAAATAACTTTTAATAGCAACTTGGTATCAAATATGCTCCTGTAGCCCAATTGGTAGAGGCGGCTGTCTCAAAAATAGTCTACGTGTGAGTTCGAGTCTCACCAGGAGTACTAATACCAAGTTCTCTTTAAACATAGTTAAAGGTTAAGCAGTTGTAAACGTCCCCAAATAACTTTTCAAATCAATTTTGATAGCAACTTGGTATCAAATTATGCTCCTGTAGCCCAATTGGCAGAGGCGACCGTTTTAAAAACGGTCAGTTGTGGGTTCGACTCCCACCAGGAGTACTAACGGGGTGTAGCGCAGTTTGGTAGCGCGCTTGCTTTGGGAGCAAGATGTCGCAGGTTCAAATCCTGTCACCCCGACTTTACCCCTGTGATGCAATTGGTAGACATCACTCCCCCAGAAGGAGTATCTTGCAGGTTCAAATCCTGCCAGGGGTATACGCTCCCGTGGCGCAATTGGTAGACGCACTAGACCGAGATCCTAGTTTTTTTACAGGTTCAAATCCTGTCGGGAGTACCAATTATCCAGATGTGGCGCAGTTTGGTTTAGTCCAGTTGACCAACAGTCAATCGGTCATAAGCGCAAATTCCGCCCCTCGGATCCAAACCCCTGTAGCCCAATTGGCAGAGGCTCTAGGCTTAGAACCTAGGTGTTACTGGTTCAAATCCAGTCAGGGGTATCGCAGGGATGGAGCAAGAGTAGGCTCGCCAGGTTCATACCCTGGAAATCAGTGAGTGCAACTCTCACCCCTGCCACCAATTTGCAGACATGATCCTATATCATCTCTGGTTGAATACTTATTATTGAAAGGAGTTCGTCAATTTTAAATTGTAAAGTAACCAATTAAAAATAACAAGTAACGATTTACCTGAATCTAATATTTAGAAATATATCATAAATACTATTGCTAGTTTGTAAGAACAGGAAAAATAGTCCGATCTATTTCCTACTGTTACCTGTTCCCAGAGCCGCTGTTACCTGTTCCCTTTTTATATCAATGTTTACCTAATAAGTTAACTAACAGCAGGGTTTACAAGTGATTAGCTAGGAGATAAAAATGAAGAGATAAGGAGGATAAAATGACAACTATGACTGTCACAGATGCTCTAGCCGAGTTGACCTTGCTGGAAAAGCGCATTGACTCAGCCAGAGCAGCTTTGGACAACAACACCTTAATTTCTGTGGTTGAAGTCGGTCAAGTGCCAACAGGCTTCAAATCACGAGAAGATTATGAGATAAAAGCTAAAGCGGCTTTGCAAAAAGTGGATGCCCTGATTTCCAGACGACGGACGATTAAGAGAGTAATTGTCTTATCCAATGCTTCTACAATGGTTACGGTTGCTGACCAAGAGATGACTGTGGCAGAAGCGATTGAGATGAAGATGTTTATCAGGTATTATGAAGCAGTTATCGGTACTATGCAGTTAGCATATACTAAAACCCTGAATCACTATAAGACGGCACAAGCACGAGTCAAAGACAGACTTGATAAACTAGCTCTGGAAGTGTTGGGGCAGAATGCATCCGTTGGTTCACAGAAGTATCAATCCTTGTCAGATAGCTTTCTAGCTAGAGAAGGGGTTGAACTACTCGATCCCACTAACCTGGCTGAAGAACTTGAAAGACGACAAACCTTTATTGAACAGTTCAAGTCAACAGTTGATCGAGTACTCTCGATCAGCAATGCCAGGACAATGATCGAAATTCCAGATTAAAATGGTGAGACGTGCTGGTCACTCGAAAATCTCTAAATTTATGGTTTTTAAGTAAGATGGATAGCTCATGGTAGGGCACATGATTTTGGTTCATGAAGTGTTGGTTCAAATCCGACTCCATCTTCGGATCAATTTAAAGGTCAAAGGTTAACGGTTAACCCTTAAACCTCAATCATCAAACCTTAGCTTATCAACTTTCAAACCATAAAAGTCAACCATCGATAAAATCCAGGGACTATGGTTTTAGGTTCCATAAAACCTTGAGGTTTCCACCTGGCTGAGTGGTCAGCATTATCATTAGTCAGCAATAATTATGACAATCTATTTTTACGGTACTCGGCAAAAACCCTATGGTTGTTTTTCCAACTTCTCCCGACATGGCTTTGAGCTAGATGAATTGTGGTGGGCGACTAGTGAGCATTTCTTCCAAGCCCAAAAATTTGTGACTACTGATTCCTCTTGGTATGACAAAATTCGTGAGGCAAAAACACCAAAGGAAGCAGCAAAAATGGGACGCAATCGCTCTCATCCTCTTCGTGATGATTGGGAAAAAGTCAAAGATGAGATTATGCAGCGAGGAGTGTTACAAAAATTTAAAACCCATGGTGATCTTCGCCAGTTACTACTTGCTACAGGTGATCAGCTAATTGTTGAGAATTCACCCATAGATTATTACTGGGGTTGTGGTGCTGATGGTAGTGGGAAAAACAAACTAGGAGAAATTTTGATGACAGTTAGGGCAATATTGCGTGACAAGCAAGCAACTTGATGCTAACGATAGCAATCCTAAATAATTAGGACTAAATAATTAGAACTTTGTATTGTTTTAAATTTAAACAACGTGGTGTCTGAAGCCAAAGTGGTCGCGGCGCTGGTTTGTGGAACCAGTCATAACGGGTTCAAGTCCCGTCAGACACCCTTAGGTGCGACCCGTGGCGAATTTAATTCTTAATGCGGAAAGCGCACCTTAAGGAAGATGCCGCCGAGTGGACGGCAATCGGTCTTGAAAACCGTGGTACGGCAGCGATGTTGTAGGGGTTCGATTCCTCCATCTTCCTCTAGCCACCAGAAGCCGAAAAGCGAGGCACTGTGCTGATAACGCAGTGGTAGGAGGGGCAGTACCTCCCTGGTGGATTTCCCTCTGAAGCGCGGAACTGGCACTGACACTCCTAATGTTAGCTGTGGTCGTTCAACTCGACCCAGAGGGGTTTTCCTTTTGTGATGGGAATGTAGCTCAAGTGGCAGAGCAGTCGGCTCTTAACCGAATTGTTGCAGGTTCAACTCCTGTCATTCCCATAGAATCTGGGTGGTTGGCATAGCGGCTGTGCAACGGATTTTTAATCCGTACTAGATAGGTTCGACTCCTATACCGCCCATTTATAATTCATCTATTTAAACAGCACAATCAGTATCTTTGACAAACCGGTATTTAACTATTAGCTTTTAGCGGAACCATTGACCATGGGCCCCTAGGCAGATGAAAGGGATTTACACGCGAACGCTAACTTGATCAACCCCTGTGAAGCAGTTGATCAGCTAGACGAAGGTATGTTATTTGCACTACCCCATTTTATCATCCATCCCTGGATAGAGACTGAGATTTACCTCTCTGGGACGATGGAGATGATCAGCAGAGCGCGATGAAGCAAAGCTTCCGCTAAAAGCGATCGCGCTTTGGAAAAAACAGTTAAAACAGATTCAAAATGTCTTAAACTAATGGCAAATGTATAGTTATAACATCAAAGAAAATTTCTATGCAACTTGGTCCTGGTTTATTAATAACATTCTTGTACTACTTCACCTGCACAACCCTAATTACCACAGTCTTTTCCTCCCAAGTTTTGAGGCTAAGTCTGGTGACAGGGATGCCCTATAGTGTTGGTATAATTTTTGGTTTAATTGGTGGTTTATTAGGTACCTACTTCAATCGAACCGTTACACTATCCCTAGAATTCAAGAGTAAGAAAGTTTTTAGCGCTGCTCTCCAGGATGCTCTGGCCGAGATGGGGTTTGAGGAAACATCAAAGCTAGATGATTTTGTAGTTTACCAACGCCCAGCCCTCAGTAATCTTTTTTCTGGTAAAGTATTTGTAAAAATCGGTAAAGGTAAAGCTACCATTGCTAGCCGTTCCAGAAATATTAAGCGAATTAAATGTAAACTATAAAAAAATATAGACACTATGCATAATTTTTATAAAACCTATTTTTTTAAACCTGGCGATGAATAGATCTCAGAGCAATAGTATGGCTATAACAAACACCATCGAGCCAACACCATCGAGCCAACACCATCGAGCCAACACCATAGAACCTAACCCCTTAAATGATTAAGTCTTCGCAAAGCTCCAATGATTACTAACTTACCGTATAATTTAGTTCGGGAACCATAAATTTCTACGTTAATCCTGCTGCCATCTTTACACTGACCAGGAAAGGTAAAGTAGAGATTTTTCCCCTGACCCTGAAGACAATTAGTGATTCGATCATCGACAAATTTACGCTTGTCTTCTGCCACCACTTGTAGTAATGATTGCTGAGAAATAAGTTCACCAAAGGAATAGCCAAAAATTTCTGCCATTTTGGGATTAACATATAGAAAATTACCTTTACTATAAATTATGTAAATTCCCAGGGAAGAAAAATTATCTGAACTATCAGTGAGCTTATTTGTTGGGGATAAAACTGGATAGTTCTGAGGAGACTGTTGCCCTAGCTGTTGTTGTTGACTGTGGAGTTGAGCATTCTCTAAGATCAAAGCCATGGACTCAGCAGTCATTTCCATTAAACGGGCAGATTTCCCACCAAAGTGTCCCGTCTGGGAATGCATTAGGGTGATAATGCCTAATAACCTCTTGCCCCTGAGAATAGGAACAGCTAATACTGAGCGTACTTTATAGGGCTGATCAGGTAAGGTAAGCCAGCGCTGATCATCCATAGTGTCCTTTATCAGCCCAACTTGGCGATGGCGGCTAACCCAACCAGCTAAACCTTGGTCTAGAACCTGACCAATGATCTGCTTTTTATATCGTTGGGGGGTTGCACCGCGAGCTAGAAGACTCTCAGTGACCATACCATCAGCATTGAGTAAAAACAGGCTACTCTCCTCTGCCTTAGTGAGCCGACCAGCAACCTGGAGTATATCTTGTAACAAAGCTCTAAGCATCAGTGAGCCAGAGGCGGTTTGCATTATGGTGGCATAGGTTTTAAATAGCTGATGTTGAGCACTGAAGACAATTCGTGTAGCTTTAAGTTGATCCACTTGTCGGCGCAGTGCTTTCACTTCTTGAATCAGCTGTTGTTTAGATTTATTCAGATCACTCATAGTTACCTCCATCAATGAGCCTGCGCCAATCCCACATTAGTCTACAGGCTTATAACAAGTTGCGTTGTTGACGTTTAATTTACCTATGCGGTCAGGAGGAATTGGGGGAAATTGCCTAATTCCCAAGTCCTTTTTGTTTATTCTTTGACTGCAACTTGGTATCAGGTAATTGCGATCAGATAATGGGTGTTTTCTCATCAACGGTTAGGTAAAAATAGTAACTGTAACTCGTCTTTCCCTATTTAACCTTGAGTTATCCTCGCTCTTCCCAATCTAAACCAGCTGCTGGTAATCAGACATCCTATGGCACCAATAACCAGCAGAAAAGTCTCTTCAACCGCACTCGTGCCAGTTTACAGCAAGCCTTGTCCTGGTACAGCAATTTTCATCGCTCCCAGGGGAATCCTGCTGATGTGGAAATGCAAGCCTTGCTGCAAACTGAATTAGAGGTTTTACAGTCTAGCCTAGACAAACTTGACCAAGGATTGATTCGCATTGCCGCTTTTGGTTTGGTTAGTCGTGGTAAGTCAGCGGTAATTAATGCATTGCTGGGAGAAAAAATTCTTAAAACTGGCCCGATTCACGGTGTCACTCAATGGCCCAAGTCAGTACGCTGGACACCTAGGTCCGACAGTGAAGTGCTCTTGGAGTTGATTGATACGCCAGGATTGGACGAAATCCATGGGGAAGTCAAGGCACAGATGGCGCGGGAGGTGGTATCCCAAGCGGATTTAATTTTATTTGTGGTGGCTGGTGATATCACTCGCACTGAATATCAAGCTCTTTGTGAACTGCGGCAAAGCCAAAAGCCTCTAATCTTGGTATTTAACAAAATTGACCTCTATCCAGAGCAAGACCGGGAGGCAATTTATCAACAGTTGCAACAACTCGGTACCGGTAGTCCCAAGGATCGGCGTTTACAAAAGATGTTGTCAGCGGATGAGATTGTGCTAGTGGCAGCAGAACCAGCTTCTATGGAAGTACGGGTAGAGTGGCCTGATGGTAGAGTGACTTATGAATGGGAAACTCCACCTCCAAATGTGGATCAGCTCAAACAGAAAATTTTCAGTCTACTTAACCGAGAAGGGCGATCGCTTTTAGCCCTCAACGCTCTATTTCAAGCCCGCAATGCTCAGAATACTATTGCCAAAAAAGCCATTGAGTTACACAAAACTGAAGCAGAAGACTTAATCTGGCAGTTTGCTAAGTACAAAGCACTAGCAGTCGCCCTCAATCCGATTGGAATTTTAGATGTGTTAGGAGGTACTCTGACTGACTTGGTGATGATTCGTTCTCTAGCGCGGCTGTATGGTTTACCCATGACTAGCTATGAAGCAGGTAAGCTATGGCAAAAGATTTTGATGAGTTCTGGAGGGTTACTGCTAGGTGAACTGGGTACCAGTGTGCTTTTTGGTGTAGGTAAGAGTGCCTCAGTGGTTATCGGTCCGAGTGGCTTGGGTGCCTTTGCTGGGGCAGCAATTACCCAAGCTGGAATTGCAGGTTATGGGGCTTATGCTGTTGGTCAAGCGGCACAAGTTTATCTCGAACAAGGTTGCTCTTTCGGACCACTAGGAGCAAGTACCGTCATTAAAGAAATTCTAGACCGGGTGGAGCCAGATACTATTGTTTTTCGTCTGCGGCAAGAATTGGAAAGACAGCTAGGAGAGTGATAAAACTCCTTAACCTTTTCCCTAATTTTACTTAAATTTTATACCTGGCACATTTTTTACCGGAGTCGTAGATTGGGCATGTGTAGATATTCAGTAGATATTCAAGAGAGAAAAATCACTGCCAGCCAATCGGGATTGAGGAGAACACTCATGTTCCAAAGACTAATTCAAGCCGCCATGCTCACGTTATTGCTTCACTTAATTGCAAACCTAACACAACCGAACACTCAACAGCCTGCCAATTTGTCACCCTCAGACGTGAAACTTGTCTATGTCTTGAGCTAGACCATCGGTCAGTGTTCCAAACGGATTTTTCTGGGGGTTGTGGGCTGCTTCATTATCCATGATTCATTATCCATGGTTCATTAGTTTTCATTAGTACTGTTGCAATGAACTATGAACCATGAATCTTAGAGGAGACTAAAAATGGTTAACCAAATGCATTATCCCAAACATCATCGGTAGGGTGCATTTCATATTTGTAAAAAAAAGGGAAGTGTGGGGCGGGGGCGCGGGAATTATATTAGAATTTTTGCTGAATTTAATGGATTGAGATGCACCATATCTGGGGGACTGGAGTAGTAATCGATTTCATCCACGGGATAGCGACAATCTTTAGCTAGCTGAAGCGGCTTAAACAACCTTAAACAAACTCAAAAAAATCTTAGAACCTCTCAATAATATGCTGATACCGAGCCCGGTTAACTTCTTATAAGTCTTGGCTTTTCGTGACTTGAAAGTTAAAAATTTTCAATTTTCAATTTTCAAGTCACAGCCATGAGCTCTACGGTATTATAAGTAATTAACCGGACTTGGGATCAGGTCTTAGAATTTGAAGGTAGTTCTCAGAGCACCAATGAAGACATCCTCGTTATCACTGTCTCCAAAGGGAGCAGCAATCCAGATTAATCCGGGAGTAATCGAGATATTATCGTTTACCTGATACTTGTAGAAGCCTTCAAGATGAATGGCGGTATCATCATCACCACCAACATAAGGCTCAGAACCGGCAACTATACCAAGTAAGTTACCTTCTTTGCCAAAGTCTGGTAATGCCAGTCCTAGACCGTAGTACCAAATTTCAGCATCAGCGTCGCCACCAGACGCTTGTTCAGCATCGGTGTAGCCGCCATAGGCATTAATTACTAAATTGGGAGAGAATTGAAAAGAGGCTTCTACGCCGTAGGAGTTAGTGTTGGCTGTGACATCTCCTCCATCACCAAAGGGTGCCCTGGCGTTTTCAGTTCCGACACCTGTATCAAAGATAGCGTTGTCATCATCAAAGTCATTGAAGTAGGCACGAACGTAGGTGAAGGCTAACTGAAAGCTGTCGCTAGGGGAAAATGTCAGCTGACCTAAGGCAGAAAACTCACCATTGAATAAACCCTGACCTTCAGAAGGGTCAAAGGAATTGCCACCAAAGTAACCTGCACTCAATACTACAGCATCGGCGAGGCTAAAGTTGATGCCTAGTCCACCACCTGCGCCTAAACCAATTTTATAGATGGGGCTAGATTCAGCATAGCTGGAAAGAGCACCACTAGCACCAGTGAAGTCATCCAGGTAGGGGCTGATGGTGGGGACGAAATCTTGCCAAAGGGGAAACGCAGCTGGCAGATAAACATTAACATTCTCCCCAATCGGGAAGTAGTAGGCTAGCCAACCAATACCCACGTCGTTGCCACTGTCAAAGCTGTAAGTAAAGGCACCTTGGTCTGTGCCATCAAAGGTAGCTGCATTACCGGCATCCAGACGGGTGTAGAGGGCATCTTTACCGGTGAAGCTGGAGACAAACGCTAAACGTACCCGGTTTTGGAACACTGCTTGGTTGTCACTGTCTTCACCAAAGGCGTTAGCAATAGAGAAGACCACTTCCCCTTCTAGCTTGGTGGTGGTAGAAAACTGATGGTCTTCTAAAAATGCCACCCGTCCTTCTAAGTTATCTACTCGTGCACCGAGAGTAGCCAATTCTGATTCAAACTCCTGAATCAGCCGTTGCAGGGTTTCTAAGTCTTCACGAGTGATAAAATCTGCGGTAGACGCAGCAATTAAACGCTCAATTTGGTTCAAGCAAGCATTTAAACCAGCGGCAAATTCATACCGGGTTGTTGCCCGATTCCCACGAAAGGTGCGATTGGGATATCCTGCAATACAACCGTAGCGCTCTACCAAACTCCGTAGCGCTTCATAAGCCCAGTCTCCAGGAGATACATCACGCAGTTGGGAAACACTGGTGACTTGACCCATGGAAGCTGAGTCTTGTTTACTCTGTTTGATCAGTTTATCAACCGACACCTGCTTTGTTTGTGCAGGCATTTCCCCCAGGTTTACTGGGTCAAGGTTTGGTGAAACCTCTTGTGCGATCGCGACCTCAGATGCTGCCCATTGGGATACCAACATCAATGGACTCATCAGCAACATCGTGCGTAATTGTTTATTCATTGTTCTCACTCACACCTGTCATCAGTCTAATGGATGAAAGTAACAAAGCTCTGACCAGGTGTTTGTAGTCTTTGATACAAAAAATTACTTATATAGTTGACTTGTGACAGTACGCTGTCAGCACCTAGGCACAACTATATTGGCAAACTAATTACAAACTCGGCTCCCTGACCAGGTTCTGAAGCCACCTCAATTTTTCCCCGATGCTGGGTAATAATTTGGTAGGTAATGGCTAGTCCCAAGCCAATTCCCTTACCGGGATCTTTGGTAGTGAAAAATGGGTCAAATATCCGGTCTTTAATGGCTGCGGGAATCCCAGGGCCATTGTCAGCGATGCGGATAACTATCCAGTTTTGGTCAACTAGCTCAGTTTGAATCCGAATGGTGAAGACTGGGGATAGGCAAGATTCGACACTCTTGTGTTCTATAGCCTTGTGTTCTGTAGCATGCTTTTCTATAGCATCAAGGGCATTTTCCAAGATATTCATAAATACCTGATTCAGTTGAGCTGGGTAGCAATCCACTAAAGGTAAATCCCCATACTGCTTGATCACCTCAATCCCTGGATTGAGGCGGTTGCTGAACAGAACCAGAGTATTGTCAATTCCTTCATGGATGTTAACCGGTTTCATCTCGGCTTCATCCAATCGGGAAAAATTCCTCATCGAAAGCACAATTTCACGAATGCGCTCAGCTCCCCCTTTCATGGAAGCGATGATTTTAGGCAAGTCTTGGGCCAAAAATTCCAGATCAATCTCTTCGAGCTGATTTTGAATCTCTGGGTCAGGGTTGGGATAATACTGTTGATAGAGTTCCACCAGAGAGAGTAAATCCTCAATATAATCACTGGCAAAGAACAGATTGCCGTAGATAAAGTTGATCGGATTGTTCATTTCATGGGCAATACCAGCCACCATAGTACCCAAACTGGACATTTTTTCGTTTTGAATCAGCTGGATTTCCGTTTGCTGGAGTTCCTGGGTGTAGTCAGCCATACCGTGAATCAGCTGATTGAGAGAAGTGGCTAACACACCCACTTCATCTCGGGTGGTGACTGGTGCTTGCAGGGTAAAGTTAGACTCCTGTTTGACCTGTTCGGTGATGTCAGTCAGGCTTTTGATTCGCTGTGCGATCGCATTACTGGTATGAATAGCTAATAGGATTGCGATCGCAACTGAGGCGATCATACTGCTGTAGATGATCCCAAAGCAGCACTGCTCAGCACGGTTGAGGGCACTCAAGGCTTGCTTCTGTTTGACTTGAGCTGCTCTAATCAGCTGGTCTGACTTCTCAAAAAAGCATTCTAGGGCAGTGGTTAATTCAGGATTGTTCTGTTCCAACAGTTGCTTTTGGGCAAGTTTAAGCGCACCTAAGGGTAAGTTTCCAGACTCGATTTCCGACAACAGGGATTGAATGAGAGTGTTGTAGGAATCAATAATGATGGTATAGCTCTTAACTAAATCCAGTAACTGATTGGTATTCGTATGAGAACAGGTCTCAAACTCTCTGACAAACTCTTCCGCTTCCAACAGCAGTTGCTGAGCTTGGTCAATTTTGTCTTGAACCAGCTGTAGGTCTTCCATGGGAACAGCAAGCGCACCTAAGTAGGGATAGGAACCTAGGTCTAAAATCGCGATTTGTAAATTTTTCAGGAGATTTTCTTGTTTTTGGGCACGAGTGAGTTCAGCTAGTGCTGCCTTTTGGTAATGCTGGCCAATCCCTAATCCAGTGGTTGTTCCCAAAATTGCCAAACCAATGGAGAGTGCATAGCCAACAAAAACTTTCTGCCGAATGCTCGCACTGGTTAGGAATTGATTGATAAAGCTGATTCTGGATGCCCGTGAGTTAGGGTGACATCCAGTGTGAAATCCTTGGAAATTCTCCCCTGACAAAGCTTAAATCTCGCCAAATGTTAGCCGATGAGTCGAAGCGTGTTATTAATACATCAACTTTAGGTGCGACCGGTGATGGTGAGCAATCCCTTGACCGTAGGTCACGCTATGGGAACGCCATCACGGAAAGCGCACCTTATGGTCAATCTGTACACTGAGTTACAAGACAACAGCCTACAAGACAACCGTAAGTTTATAAGTTGAGCAATAAAACATGAATAGGTGATGCCTAATGACTTTAACATGCTATTTTTAGGCAAAACTATGCTTTTTTCGAGGTTATTTAACCATAGTAACAGATCCTGGCTTCGCTTGCTCTCTCTTGCTTTTGTAAGGGAGGTTTTGCTTATCCAGACTGTAAAGAGTTCATTAACAGAATGTGAATACTTAATGCTCACCATGGGTAGATCTGATCCAAAAAAATGTTAAAAAATGTTAAAAAATGTCAATCTTTCATGAACTGATCGAAAGTTTAGGTTTTTTGTATCCTAATTAACAGTTTACTTGCCATCGTAGGTCTAACATCACACCCTAGCTTCGTAATTTTTTAAATCAAGCTACACCTAAATTAGGTAGAGGATGGTACGAAAGTATGGTAAGTGGATTAGGAAGACGTAAATTTCTGCTTTATAGCTCGGCGGCATTGGGAACCAGTCTTCTGTTGAAGGCTTGCGCTGATAGCCCCACGGCTAGTTCAGATGCTAGTGCTGGTGGGGAAGATACGATCAAAGTGGGTATTCTCCACTCCCTGACTGGCACCATGGCAATTAGTGAGACTACTGTGGTGGAAGCTGAAAAGCTTGCTATCAAGGAGATTAATGAAGCTGGGGGGGTATTAGGCAAGAAAATTGTGCCTATTGTTGAGGATGGTGCGTCTGACTGGCCAACCTTTGCTGAGAAAGCTGCCAAACTGATTGATAAGGATCAAGTTGTTACTATTTTTGGTTGCTGGACATCGGCTAGCCGTAAGGCTGTGCTACCAGTGTTTGAATCCAAAGACCATATGCTGTGGTATCCTGTGCAGTACGAAGGGCAGGAATGTTCTAAGAATATTTTCTACACAGGTGCTGCACCAAATCAGCAGATTGAGCCAGCGGTAGAGTGGTTGCTGGAAAACAAGGGCAAAAAGTTTTTCTTAGTTGGCTCGGATTATGTTTTCCCTCGCACTGCTAACACAATTATTAAGGAGCAACTTAAAGCTCTGGGTGGAGAGACCGTGGGCGAGGATTACCTTCCCCTTGGTAATACAGAAGTTACCCCGATCATTTCTAAGATTAAAGCAGCACTACCAAATGGTGGCGTCATCTTCAACAGTCTCAACGGGGATAGTAACGTCGCTTTCTTCAAACAACTCAAGGGTGCTGGACTCACTCCAGATAAATATCCCACGATGTCCGTGAGTATTGCGGAAGAGGAAGTCCGGCAGATTGGTCCACAATTTCTAATTGGTCACTACGCCGCCTGGAACTATTTCCAATCCGTCGATAGCCTCGACAATAAGCAGTTTGTGGAAGCCTTCAAAGCGGAGTATGGCGAAGACCGGGTAACCAACGACCCCATGGAAGCCGCTTACATTATGGTTTACCTATGGAAGCAGGCGGTAGAGAAAGCTGGAACTACTGACCTAGAGCCTGTGCGCAAAGCTGCTATCGGTGAAAAATTTGGCGCACCAGAAGGACCAGTAGAGATGTATCCGAATCATCACATTTCCAAGACAGTGCGCATTGGTGAAATCCAAGCCGATGGTCAGTTCAAAATTGTCTCATCCACTCCTAAACCCGTTCCTCCCATCCCCTGGAATCAATATGTAGCAGAAACGAAAGGGTATGGCTGTGATTGGAGTGATCCCAGTAAGGGAGGGAAGTACAAAAAGGAGAAAGCATAAGTGATCAAGGATGAATTATGACCTATGAAGTAAACTACTTAGCATTTAAAATTGAGTTTTGTTAGTTGAGTATTAAGTGCTTACTGTAAACTTCAAAAAGATAAAACTAAAGTAGTTTTCACCCTTCATAATTCATCCTTCATAATTAACCCTTCATAATTCATCCTTCATAATTCATAGTTAATTATTAAATTGTGCTGCCACTTTTAGAAGGAATTTTTAACGGGATTAGTATTGGCTCAGTGCTACTGATTGCTGCCCTAGGACTAGCGGTTGTCTTTGGACTGATGGGCGTGATTAATCTTGCTCACGGCGAGTTAATGATGTTGGGCGCTTATACAACTTATGTTGTCCAAAATACCTTTAAAGCCTTTTTGGGCGATTCGTTGTTTAATGTCTATATCTTTTTTGCCCTGCCCATGGCTTTTCTGGTGGCAGCGTTGGTAGGACTGGTATTGGAGAAGGGGGTCATTCGTTATCTCTATGGGAGACCCTTGGAAACCCTTCTCGCTACTTGGGGAGTAAGTTTGATATTGCGGCAGTTTGTCCGCAGTGTAAATTGGGTATTGGTGATTGGGATTGCGGTATTTTGCCTACTGTTTTTTGGGTCAAGGTGGGTGATAAGCCGTCGTTTAGATTGGCAGAGAATTCGCAATTGGGCGATCGCTTTGATGGTATTCTTATCTCTAGGAATTGCCATCGTAACCGGGGTGTTGTTAGGACAAACCGGTCAACGGGCAATTACTCGACCTTGGTTTAGTGCCAGAAATGTAGACGTGACTCCACCAGCATGGCTTCAAGGGGGATTTCCGATTGGTAACTTCCAATTGCCCTATGCCCGGATCTTTATCATTATTTTGACGATTATTTGTCTATTGGGTACCTACTGGTTCTTAAATCGCTCCAGTTGGGGATTACGGATTCGAGCTGTTACCCAAAATCGCAATATGAGTGCTTGCTTAGGTATCCCAACACAAACGGTAGATGCCTTAACATTTGCCCTAGGTTCTGGTTTAGCTGGTGTAGCAGGTTGTGCGATTACATTACTAGGTTCTGTCGGTCCCAATACTGGTCAAAATTATATCGTCGATACCTTTATGGTGGTGGTGGTTGGCGGTGTCGGAAACTTACTCGGAAGCATAATAGCCGCCCTAGCAATTGGTACACTTACCTATCTGATTGGTTCGGGAAGCATAGCCTTTATGTTGATGCCAGTAGAGTTCCTTAAACCGGTAACGGACTTCTTTACCTTCTTTGCGACCACCAGTATGGCAAAAGTTATGGTCTTCGCTTTAATTATTACTTTTTTACAAGTGAGACCTTCAGGAATATTCCCACAAAAAGGACGCACGGCGGAATTATAGGGTTTGTATTTGGGTTGTGAACATACTCTCAAAGGCAATAGGCAATAGGCAATAGGCAAGAGTAACCCACCCCTAACCCCTCCCAGGAGGGGAAATAGATCTGGAGTTTTATTGTCTAATAAAAAAAACAGACAGGTTTACATCTCAAATACAAACGCTATTATAGTGTTTCTAATAGTAATGAGATTTTTTTTCCCTAATCCGAAGTTCCCTAATCCGAAGTTCTGACTTCCCGACTCCCGACTCCCGACTCCCGATTCCCGATTCTCTTTGCTAACGTACCTCACCAAATTGATAACTGCTATAGTTGTTATTTTCATAAATTATGACCTATGTATCTAGAACAAAAGCTATTAAAAAGCAGCGGCGACGAAAGTTAATTATAGAAATAGTAGCAATCGTAGGAATTGCTCTAGTTTTTGCTTTATTAATGCCAGCGATTTTGCCTGATTTTCGCCTCAAGCTGTTGGGGCGTTTTTTGTCATTATCTATTGTAGCGATAGGGATTGACCTGATTTGGGGATATACCGGACTGCTGAGTCTAGGACATGGTATATTTTTTGCGTTGGGGGGCTATGCCTTTGCTATGCACCTCAAACTGCAATTACCAGAAGGAGAAATACCGGAATTCTTCACCCTCTATGGGGTAAAGGAACTGCCATTCTTCTGGCAGCCATTTTATTCGTTTCCTTTCACCCTAATTGCTATTGTTTTAATTCCCAGTATCGTGGCGGGATTGCTAGGTTATCTGGTATTTCGTAACCGGATTAAAGGGGTATATTTCTCGATTTTGACCCAAGCCGCACTGCTGGTTTTATTCAATTTTTTCAATGGACAGCAAAAGCTAATTAATGGTACTAACGGGTTAAAAACTGATACAGAAACTCTGTTTGGGATGTTAGTAAGTTCCAAACAAGCTCAGTTAGCTTTCTACGAAATTAGTATCCTGTGTGTGGTTGTGATCTACTTATTGTCTCGTTGGTTAACCAGTGGACGCTTTGGTCGGTTGTTAATTGCCATACGGGATGATGAGAATCGGGTGCGTTTCTCTGGCTACGATCCTACCGGATTCAAAGTCCTGGTATTTGCGGTTTCTGGGGGAATCGCTGGCATTGCTGGAGCCCTTTATACCGTACAATCAGGGATTGTTACCCCCAGCTATATGGAAGTAGCTTTTTCCATTGAGATGGTGATTTGGGTGGCTGTGGGAGGACGAGGAACTCTAATCGGAGCAATTCTGGGTACTTTATTAGTCAGACTAGCTCAAACCTTGTTGAGTGAGCAGTTCCCTGAAGTGTGGCTATTTTTCCAGGGCGCGCTGTTCCTAATTGTAGTGACAGTACTGCCTAATGGTATTGTCGGCTGGTTGCGAGACGAGGGAATTGAACAAATGCGATCGCTTTTTGGTGCCGAAAAACCAGTGATAACAACTTACCCCAGCCTAGAAAAAGACCCAGTAGTCCAACGGGAAAAAGAAGAGGTTGGTCGTTAAGCGGGTCTTGATTAGACTTCGCGGCAGTTGTCGGGAACAGGGAGCAGGGAACAGGGAACAGGGAACAGGGAACAGGGAACAGGGTTTGTTTTATAGCAATTCTCTATGCCATGAGGTACAAAGGGATCCCCCTAAATCCCCCTTATCAAGGGGGACTTTGAGGTTGAGAAGCGTACCTCTCTCTATGCCATGAGGTACAAAGGGATCCCCCTAAATCCCCCTTATCAAGGGGGACTTTGAGGTTGAGAAGCGTACCTCATAAATCCTATAAACGCTACATAACTGAATAATATCCAATTTAAATGGACAACAGCTTAGTTATTATTCATTAGTTATTTCCCTCATTCGCGATTGCATCAAGACAATGATGTACACAGGATTTTTTCCCGATTCCCGATTCCCGATTCCCGATTCCCGATTCCCGATTCCCGATTCCCGATTCCCAATTCCCTACTCCCGATTCCCGATTCCCGATTCCCTACTCCCTACTCCCTATTCCCTATTCCCTAAAAACAATGAACTCGAAAATTCTTGAAATTGATAACTTAACTGTAAGTTTTGACGGCTTCAAAGCAATTAACCAGTTTAACTTTAGTATGGATGCTGGGGAATTGCGAGTGATGATTGGTCCTAATGGTGCTGGGAAAACTACGTTTCTGGATGTGGTGACTGGGAAAGTACAGCCCACGGAGGGACGGGTGTTGTTTAAGGGAAGGGATTTGCGAGGCTTATCGGAACACCAAATCTCTCGCTTCGGGATCGGTCGAAAATTTCAGACACCACGAGTTTACCTAAATCTAACGGTTCGGGAAAACTTAGATTTAGCCTGCAATCGTGATAAAAATGTGTTTTCCACCCTGTTTGGACGTACATTACCGGGGGAAAAACGCACAGTAGCTGCTTTGCTGCAAACCATTGGTTTAGTGGAAAAAGCGAATTTACTGGCCGAGTTACTCTCCCATGGCGAAAAACAGCGGTTAGAAATTGGGATGTTAGTGGCTCAGGCTCCGGATTTATTACTAGTAGATGAACCCGTTGCTGGTTTAACGGATGAAGAGACAGAAAATGTAGGAGATTTGCTGTTAGCTCTAGCTAAGAGTCATTCCATTATTGTGATTGAACACGATATGGAATTCGTACGCCAGATTGCTCGTCAAGTAACTGTATTACATCAGGGGTCAGTGTTGTGTGAAGGCACAATGGATCAAGTCCAAAATGACCCCAGGGTGATTGAAGTGTATTTAGGACAAAAGCCATCGATTACAGCAGAGCAAATGAAAATGCTACGGATTGTGTCTGCTATGGCTTGGTCTGATGGTGATCTGGCACCAGAAGAAATTGATGTGATGATATCTCGCTTTAGCCAAGTGTTTGCTACAGATGCCGAACAACAGCAACAATTGCGACAAGAGTTACAGAATTATTTAGCACTTAATGTTTCCATCGAAGAGTTGACTACTGAAATAGAAAGTATTGAAGAACGAAAACTAATCGTGAAGCTGGCTTATGAAGTGATTAAATCAAGTTCCCGTACACCTACCGAACCAAAAATTAATGATGCTGAAGCAGCGGCTTACCGAAACTTAGTGAAGCTGTTGGATCTGCCAGCAGAAGTGGTAAAAAGCTTGGAAGCAGAAGTAGGAGAAGGGTAAAAGGCAAGAGGCAAGAGGCAATAGGCAAGAGGAACCCACCCCTAACCCCTCCCAGGAGGGGAAGGCAAGAGGCAATAGGCAAGAGGCAAGAGTTAATCCAATATATCGGGATTTTTCCGATTCCCGATTCCCAATTCCCGATTCCCGATTCCCGATTCCCGATTCCCGATT
>NZ_CEYLVT010000105.1:0-25026 GCF_982860115.1 Moorena sp. | reverse complement strand
ACCCCCCACACCCCACACCCTGTTTAGTTTAATGCCTTGTTGTCACCCCCTGAGCCCCCATAGACGGGGCTTCCCAACATCCTAGGATTTTTTGTGATTGATCCTCTATTTTTGCTCGGGCTGTCCTTTCTGCTCGTAGCAGTTAGTTTAACTGCTGTTTTAGTAACCTTATTACCTGCTGTACAAGAGTTAGCGCGGGCAGCTCGTAGTGTGGAAAAATTAGCTGATACCCTAAATCGGGAATTACCACCGACCCTAGAAGCCATTCGGCTGACAGGCTTGGAAATCAGCGACTTGACCGATGATCTTAATCAAGGAGTCAAAAGTGCTGGTCATGTGGTTCAACAGGTTGACCACAGTATCAGCAGTGCTAAAAACCAAGCCCAAAAAGTCAAAGACAATACTCGTAATGTGGTTAAGGGTTTCAAAGCTGCCTGGAAAACTTGGAGGGGTACCTCACCAAAATCCAGAGGTGCGACCCGTGATGGCGAGCAATCCCTTGACCGTAGGTCACGCTACGCGAACGCCATCACGGAAAGCGCACCTATTCACAGAAAAGCTCTAGAAATTCCTGAGACTGATCAACGCTCATCAGATGTTAATCAGCCAAGGCTCAGAGATAGTAACTATAACCATAAAGAGGTCAATCACGGAACTCGTGAAACCTCTGATTACGACATCGATGATAATTCTATTGATGATAATTCTTTTTAACGAAGGCAATACCAAGATTCCAACCTGAAGACTATACAGAATAAATAAAGAATAAATGTAATGCCACCCTTTAGTTTATAAATTCAAGGGTGGCATTATACCGTTTTTGTTAATATTTTGTTAATGGATGAAAAATATAGTTAGTCAGTAATTGAGAACTGGTAAACACCAGCAGATAAAAGTATAGCAATCCTATTAAATTAAAACATGCAGAAAAATCAGTCCAACTCTCGGTAGATTGGGTGCATCTCATATATATTGAGATGCACCCGGTAGATTCTTACCCATATTCTCTAACTGCGGTCATCTTGCCAATCTTACAACTGCTCAGATTAGGAAAGAAATTCCATTCTACTGCTGACATCACTCACAGATGCATCTTTGAATACTGCAATCAAATCATCCTCAAAATACAAAGCTGTGCTACCGGGTAACCCATTATCAGCCTTAAGCACATCATATTGATCCGCTACACCATAGAGCTGAATGATGTCTTGAGAATCTAAGTCATAAATCTCTGCATAATCATTGTCACCCCGACCTTGGTAAAAAGCGCCATCATCATCTCCTAAGAGAAAAGTATCTGATCCACCTCCACCAACAAGAACATCAACTTCACCATTACCTCGGGAACCATTTCCAACTCCATTGAGGATGTCATCACCGGAACCTCCAATCAAAGAGTCATTGCCAGAGCCACCCTCAAGGTTGTCATTGTCCCGGCCACCGTTGAGGAGGTCATCACCCGAACCTCCGATCAAATCGTTCTTCCCAGAGCTACTTTTTAGGGTATCATTACCACTACCACCATCAAGACTGTCATTACCCGAAGCTCCAATCAAATAGTCATTACCAGAGCCACCCTCAAGGCTGTCATTTCCTTGGTCTCCTCTGAGGTAGTCATGGCCAAAGCCACCTTTGAGGGTGTCATTTCCCTTACCTCCTCTGAGAGTATCATCCTGATCACCACCGTCAATGATGTCATCACCCGAACCTCCGCTCAGAGTGTCCTCACCTAAACTACCTTCTAGGGTATCCTTACCCACATCTCCCATGATCGAATCATTGCCAACACCGCCAGAAAGGAAGTCATCTCCCTGACCACCTCTGAGAGTGTCATCATGATCCCCACCATCGAGAATGTCATTGCCCCAAGTTCCTTTGAGGGAGTCGTTACCGGAACCTCCCACAAGACTGTCATCTCCAGAATCTCCTGAAATAGTGTCATCACCCGAGCCACCAATTAGTGTGTCATTCTTGCGATTACCCCGAAGCCTATCATCACCATGACCGCCTTCAAGCCAGTTATCGTAACGGCCTCCCCTAATCGATTGACTTTCCCAATTCTGGTTAAGGACTTCAATCGTGAAAATTTTATCGTAGCTTTCACCTCCGGAATCGGTGGTACGGATTTTGATCGGGTGACTAGAGTTGACATCAAAGTCTAAGAGAGTGCCATTTTTGACTTTTAGTTGATCCTCAACAATTTCAAAGCGACCCTGAGCATCATCTAATAACTTATAAGTATGGGTATCTCCCCAATCAACATCCTGAGTAGTCAGCCTAGCAATAGTAGTGCCATTGTCACTGAATTCCTTGACACTGTTGCCATCAAGGGTGATATCCGTTGGAGCACTATTCTGGTTTTCGGGGACTTCGATAGTGAACGTTTTATCGTAGCTTTTACCCTTGGGATCGATGGTGCTGATCTGGTTTTCGAGGACTTCGATAGTGAACGTTTCCTCGTAGCTTTCACCTCCGGAGTCGGTGGTGCGGATTTTGATATCATGACTAGAGTTTTTATCAAAGTCTAAGAGGTGGCCTTTTTTGACTTGTAGTTGATTGCCATCAATTTTAAAGCGACCTTGAGCATCATGTACTAACTTATAGGTATGGGTATCTCCGGCATCCACATCACTAGTAGTCAGCGTACCAATAGTGATACCATTTTCACTTAATTCATTGACACTGTTGCCATCAAGGGTGATATCCGTCGGAGCATTATTTTGGTTTTGGACTTGAATCGTAAACGTTTTATCGTAGCTTTCACCGCCGGAGTCGGTGGTGCGGATTTTGATATCATGACTAGAGTTGTTATCAAAGTCTATCAGGCTGCCATTTTTGACTTTTAGTTCATTGCCAACAATTTCAAAGCGACCTTCTGGATCATCGAATAACTCATAGGTATGGGTATCTCCGGCATCCACATCACTAGTAGTCAGCGTACCAATAGTGATACCATTTTCACTTAATTCATTGACACTGTTGCCATCAAGGGTGATATCCGTCGGAGCATTATTTTGGTTTTGGACTTGAATCGTAAACGTTTTATCGTAGCTTTCACCCCCGGAGTCGGTGGTGCGGATTTTGATATCATGACTAGAGTTTTTATCAAAGTCTAAGAGGTGGCCTTTTTTGACTTGTAGTTGATTGCCATCAATTTTAAAGCGACCTTGAGCATCATGTACTAACTTATAGGTATGGGTATCTCCGGCATCCACATCACTAGTAGTCAGCGTACCAATAGTGATACCATTTTCACTTAATTCATTGACACTGTTGCCATCAAGGGTGATATCCGTCGGAGCAGTATTAGTAGGTTGAGGCTCCTCTTGAACATACTGAACCTTGCTAATATTTATTGTGTCCGGAACAATACTCTTTTCCCATACAGGTGGTGGACTCTCCTCCTCGAAGATAATGTTAAGGCGATTGCTTTCAGAGACTTTATAGTAGTCTTTGACGGTAATCGAACTATCCGAGCCTAGATCAAGAATCAGGTTATCACCACGTTCGTATTGAGTCACACTAGAGAAAGCATAATTGGAAAGATCTAAAGTATCTAGATAGTTCCAGCCTTCAATAATATCATCACCTGTGGAAATTCCAAATTCATAACCGCTAAAGATATTGGCCGCACTATTGGCAATGATGTAATCGTCACTGCTGGAGTTGATCAGATTGTGAATAACTGTATCGAATGCGATCGCAGTCCCAAATGTAGACGTAAGGTATTTGTTTCCGCTCTGATCGTTCCTAGCTTTATAAGAGGTACCATTGTAAGCCTTTTGGGTGGTTATAATACCCCCCTGATTCATATCAAAGTGGTAACCTGTATCCAAATCAGTCAGCTTTGAAAAGTCTAAGGTATTTATACCACCACTATCCCAGAGGGTTTGCTTAATTTCTTTTGTTGCACCATAATCATCACTACCATCTGTGTAGTAATAAACGCTTTTAAAGGAGTAAGTAGTATCGTCGTCATTATACTCCCTAGCGCCATAAATAGACTGTAATGCTTGAATGTCGTAAGTCATTGGGGTAATCGCTGATTTCCCAGCAAAGTTATACGACATTACTGTGTTGGTGGTATTGTCCTCGTTAAAGGGCAAAAATGGACCGTAATCATGCTTCTCGTATTTATTAGGATGTTTTAACCCCAGAGCATGTCCTATTTCATGAATCAGGGTCATGTAGCCATGATTCCCTGGGTCGTCAGCAAATCCGTTATGACCTGTGGTGTCGTATTTTTGGTTCAAATGCACATCCCCGGCCACATCCCACCAATTGTCGAAATTGGTATTAAATCCCTTAGGCAAATGGGCATAGGCATAGCCCGGACCATCAGATACCATGTAGCGCAATAGACCATAGTCTGTTGCTGTATCTACTACCTCATGGAAATCAATATCAAGGTATCTTTCCAGATTTTCCAGGATGCTTCTGATATTGTCTTTGGTTTTTTCTGAGATCTCTGAAACCCCGGTTTCAGTTCCGTAATAAGGACCACTATTAGCATCGTTATAGAAGCTGTAGGTGATAGTATTAGTCTTCCACTGGTGATGAGCCAGAAGTGAATCAGTTGAGGAAAATGTGTCAGACATTGCTTTTATTTAATTCTTACTGCTTGACAAAGCCTAGTTACGGTAATGATTTGGTCGTCAGGAAACTTCCTGGTTCTTGATAGTTGATGTTTAATGGCTTATTGCCAGTTGCCATGAATCGTAGCTATAACCCCATTTGATAACTAGTCAAAGGCACTGAATTTTAGAGGAAATATTGGTTATAAACCATATTCTTTTCCTAGTTAAAATCCCTAATATTAAATTAATCATGAACTATATCTGTTTGCGTTCAAGGTTGATATGTGTATGTTTTTGTGTTTTTTTTGTTTATTTTTTACGGATTATATGCAAAAACAAAAAAAACGTAAATCCGGACAAAAAATATGAATTTAAATTAATGAAATATCAATAATTTAAATGAGTTTTTTTCAGTATGAAGGATGAATGTTTATTTAAGGGTTTGATTAACAATTCAGTAACATTAACATCATCTAGGAATTATATTTGAATTGTGAACAGACTACCTTAGGTAAGATACAAAATACAAAAGGCAAAACGCAATAGGGTAAACAGCTCCAGAGTTTTAGTGTCCACTAAAAAAAAACATCCTAGGTTTACATTTCATTTATAAACCCTATAAATCAAGCCTAGTAATAGGGATAAAATTTAAAAATTTTCCAGTTTACGTCGAACTCCAATCCTAGTTATGTGAACTTAGTATAAAGTTCTAACAAATAGATAGAGGCTAAAATCAGTAGTTTTTCTAGGTCACCGTTTATTGGTAAGCATATGCGCTATGCGCACGCTGCGCGAACAGCATTCAGCATATGCGCTATGCGCACGCTGCGCGAACAGCATTCAGCATTCAGCTTAAGCTTTTTTTTGTGTGTGATGTCGCCATGATGCCCTTTTGTGGGGTTGGTTCTGTTGCCAGCATTATGAATGGCTCATAGCTGGCAACCATAGTATGGGCTTAGTTGCTAGTGGTGCTTCAGGGACGGGCTCGCCCTGATTTTATCGGTAGCCAGTGTTAGGTTGCTGCCCGTAACGAACCACCTAGTAGCCTGAATGCTTACCTTGATCAAGCCTGGCTTTCAAACATAGAGTCTTTCATCTGTGTGTTCTGATTCCTCAAGCTTCCCCTCCCTAAGTTGTTGCTCAAGTCATTGAGTGGGGTTATCTTGGAACGGAATTGTACTCAGAGTATGAGTGTCATTATTTGCTAAGGCTCATAATTGAAAGATGTTCAGACCCAAATTCTCGATCACGATAGGTTTTGTCGAGCAGATAGGAGAATTTTTTGCTAAATTCAGAACTAAACCTGCTCCTAACACGGTATTTCCTACTGTATTTCTAGGTTTATCTTTAGTTTTAGTCGCCTGTTCCCCCAAAGGTGGAGAAACTAAAAGCAATACGGTTACTATCCTGGGAGTAATGACAGGGGAAGGGGAGCAAATCATGGAACAGATACTAGAACCCTTCACTAAAGAAACGGGTATCAAGGTGGTGTATGAAGCCAGTAGTGATTTCGCCACCCTCCTACCTGTGCGGGTGGAATCTGGAAATCCTCCCGATATTGCCATGTTCCCTCAACCGGGTTTGATGGCTGACTTTGCTAGGGAAGGTCAACTGGTTCCTCTGGATACCTTCATGGACAAATCCCAGTTATCTGCTGCTTACTCTCAAAACTGGCTAGATTTGGCAACTGTCGATAGTAAAGTATATGGGGTGTGGATTAGGGCGGCGGTCAAAAGCTTAGTTTGGTACAATCGAGCTGCGTTTAAGGCAGCTGGTTACAAAATCCCTACCACCTGGAATGAAATGATGGCACTGTCCAATCAGATTGTGGCAGATGGCGGTGTCCCTTGGTGCATCGGAATAGAAAGCGGTGCGGCTACAGGATGGGTTGGTACTGACTGGATTGAGGATATTATGTTGCGCACGGTTGGTGGGGAAGTGTATGACCAGTGGGTTGCTCACAAGATTCCCTTTAATCACCCAGCGGTTAAGAATGCTTTTGAGCAGTTTGGCAACATTGCCCTTAATCCTAAATATGTGTTTGGTGGTAGTGTTGGTATTATTAGCACTCCCTTTGGTGACGCAACTGCACCGTTATTTGATAAGCCCCCAGGTTGCTATCTGCATCGCCAAGCTAGCTTTATCACTAGCTTCTTTCCTAAAGATGTAGCGCTAGGTAAAGATGTGAGTATCTTTCCGTTACCGGGTATTAAACAGGAATTGGGGGTGCCAGTGTTAGTGTCTGGTATTGTGACTGCTATGTTTAAGGATACTCCAGAAGCACGGAAGTTGATGGAGTATCTCTCAACTGCCCAACCCCATACTATCTGGGCAAGTCAGGGAGATTATGTCTCACCCCATAAACAGGTTAGTTTGGATGCTTACCCCAATGACATTGTTAAACGTCAAGCGGAAATCTTAGCCAATGCCGATATGGTGCGCTTCGATGGTTCGGATATGATGCCAGGAGCTGTGGGTACCGGGACATTCTGGAGTGGCATTGTTGATTATATTGGTGGGACAGATGTGGATACAGTGCTGAACACTATTGAGGACAGTTGGCCAGATTAAGTAGTCAGATTAACTATTAGGAATTATAGATTAGTGATTGTCAAAAAACTATTTAAAATCGCCTTATAATGTTACTTTAGCAGAATTGCCTGGGAAATCTGTAACTATAAGACACTGATATCAAATCAAGTTTACTAATCATCATATCGTCAAAAGTCCTGGTATATTCTTTTCAGTTATTCGTCGCCATTTAGTCAAAAGGACAATAGCGCCGTTTAGGCATTAATTACGATTAAATCTCTGAGTACAATATTAGCAATTGCGCTTCGCTCCGCTGTAACGGCAATCCCTTGGAGTGTAAGCAGGCAGGATATAGTAGGATATCAGTAACTACTATAAATTTGGCGTTGCTGAATAGGGTTTGGATACTCAAGTATAGTTGGAGCACTTACCGATTGCCAATTATTAATTACCTTTGGGTCTTCGACAATTGAGCAACACCGTAAATTTAGGATTATACCTTTAGATAAAACTCAATTTTAAAGAATAAATAAGCCATGAATACTAGTCAGATTGATAAATTTGTTTCCTATTGTAAACGTGAGCAGCCACAAAGTGAAGAAGATATCAGACGTTTTTTTCTAGGGGTTATTGGTTTCCCCTATGACAAAGAACTTCTCTTACAGGCATATCTATTTTTCAACATCAAGTCATTATTTCCCAACTGTAGTAAGCTCCTGTTGTTTGAAAAAGCCTTAATCCAAGATTATACAAATTTAGGAAAAGTTGATTTTGTTTATCTTAGTCAAGACAACGGTTTATTTTTAATTGAAACAAAATATATTGATACTGAAGCGACAGGAAAGCACGAAAGAACTAGAAGAAATAAGCATAGAAATAAGGTAGTAGAGCAAGTCATTGATTGGAAAGAGCAATTTAGAGATTATTGGAATCTATCAACTAACCAAATTCATTGTGGAGTATTTACAACGGATCCACAAGTAGGTGATCGGGCAAGAAGCACTGACATTATCGCTAAATCACTATCTATCTATGAACTGGAACGGTGGCAGAAAAATTATAAATTTTATAACTTAGAGCATGCCAATAAACGGGATTCGGTGAGAGATATATATGAGGTGATAAAGTGATTAGGTGATCAGGTGATGAAGTGATGAGGCAATAAAGGATGGTATTGCTCAAAATTGTTACTTTCATTCTCGCCGTTGTTATAGGCTGTGGTGGGGTGATGGCTTTGTTATATGGCATGAATGGCTTGGTAAATCAGCTAGTCAATAAAACGGGATTGACGGAACGTCACGCTACGCGATCGCATTTTATGGCTTGGGTATACTTAGCTCCTGCTTTAGCATTACTAACCGCTTACCTGATTCTCCCCACCCTCAATACTATCTATATCAGCTTCTTGGATAAGCGATCGCAAAATTTTGTGGGACTGGACAATTACATCTTTGCCTTTACCAACCCTAGTATGGCAATCGCTTTTCGTAACAATGTCCTTTGGTTGGTATTGGTAACAGGGTTTAGTGTAGGATTGGGTTTAATTATTGCGGTGCTGGTGGATCGGGTACGCTATGAACCTGTAGCCAAGTCTATAATCTTTATGCCTATGGCAATTTCCTTTGTGGGAGCTAGCGTGATTTGGCGATTTATCTATGCTTTTCGTCCAGCTGGCTCAGAACAAATTGGCTTACTCAATGGCATTATTACCAGTTTAGGATTTGAGCCTGTAGGTTGGTTAGTGGAGCGCGAACTTAATAATTATGCTCTGATTGTGATTATGATTTGGTTGCAGACAGGGTTTTGCTTGATTTTGCTCTCTGCTGCAATCAAAGGTATCCCCAAAGATATTATCGAAGCTGCACGGATAGATGGAGCTAGTGAGTGGCAAATCTTCTGGAAAATTACTATTCCGATGATACAAGGGACTATTGCTGTGGTTGTGACTACTGTAGTAATAGCGGTGCTGAAAGTTTTTGATATTGTCTGGGTGATGACCGGTGGTAATCAAAATACGGAAGTGATTGCGTCTCGTATGATTAAGGAAATGTTTAATTATCGGAACTTTGGACGAGGTAGTGCGATCGCAGTTATTTTATTACTAGTTATTATTCCAGTTATGATTAGCAATATCCGTCGGTTTCGAGAGCAGGAGAACAGCCGTTGATGGTCAAAACTACATAAAGAAATAAACCAATTCCAGAGATGACTTTAACCCACCTATGGCACCAAAACCGCTCTTTGTAGCAAAATCCCAACACCTACAGCAATTCTTCTGGAAAATCCCGATTCATCTGACCCTGATTATCATCTCGTTGATCTGGACTCTACCAACTGTTGGTTTGTTCATTAGTTCCCTGCGCTACCGAGATGATGTGCTCAAAACCGGTTGGTGGTCAGTCTTCCAACACCCTTTCAATTTCACCCAATACCACCTGGGTAACTATATTGATGTGATTACATCAGAAGGGATGGGACAGGCATTTCTCAATAGTCTGGCTATCTCGATTCCCGCTACAGTGATTCCGATTGCGATCGCTACTTTTGCTGCCTATGGGTTTGCTTGGATGAAATTTCCTGGTCGCCAAGTCCTGTTTATGGTAGTAGTTGGCTTGCTGGTAGTCCCGTTACAGATGACTCTGATTCCGGTATTGCGAGTCTACGGATATCTAGGACTTTCCGGTACATTATTAGGTATTTGGTTAGCGCACACAGGCTATGGTTTGCCCTTAGGAATTTATTTATTGCGTAATTATATTGCTAATTTGCCTCAGGAGTTAATCGAAGCAGCAGCAGTGGATGGTGCGTCTCATCTGACCATAGTTACCCAGGTGATTGTACCTCTATCCATGCCTGCGATCGCATCATTTGCTGTGTTTCAATTTCTCTGGGTATGGAATGACTTGCTAGTTGCTTTAGTCTATCTCGGAGGTACACCAGACGTTGCTCCGCTAACGATCCGATTAACAAATATAGTCGGTTATCGTGGGCAGCAGTGGCATCTTCTTACCTCTGGTGCATTTATCACCATGATTGTACCACTGATTGTGTTTTTTGTTCTACAGCGGTACTTTGTGCGGGGGATTTTAGCTGGTTCGGTTAAGGGTTGATACTATTTAATCACTCTTGGCCTAGCTTTGTTAATCCTTTATGGGTTTGAAATTAAAAGATTTCGATTTCTTCAGCCATTGATAAGGTTTGGACGAGTTCCTTTATTCTTTTATATTATTCACCTTTGGGTAATCCATTTTGCTGCCATTGTGTTATCGCTACCTAAGTATGGTATAACAGCCGTGATTCTCCCTTACTTAGATAAAAGTGCTATGCCAGCAAATTATGGTTATAGTCTCCCCCATGTTTATCTGATCTGGCTAATTATAATTATAATTCTTTATCCTATATGTCATTGGTTTGCTAATTTCAAAAGTCACCATAAGTATTGGTGGTTAAATTATTTGTAGCCTCAGGATTGATAACTTCCCATACCATGTTAATCTTAATTTGTCAATACTAATAAAAAGGCTTGCATAAACAAGAATCCAAAACTACTTCTGCCCGATTCCCGATGCCCGATTCCCTGCTCCGAAGCTCCTTGCTCCCTAAATTTGAACAAAATCCTTGACCAATCGGTTTAGGTTGTGTTAGTCTTAATTCATGGTCATCAATCAAACAGGTTTCCAATGACTCGCGGTCCCCAAAAGCAATTCGATCCTGAAGTCGCCTTAACCAAGGCTATGGAAGTGTTTTGGGCCCATGGCTATGAAGCTGCCAGCCTATCGGAGTTGCTGAAAACTATGGGGATTGGCAAAAAAAGCTTGTATGACACCTTTGGTAACAAGCAATCGCTATTCCTCAAAGCGTTAGAGCACTATGCTCAGACAACGATTCGGGACATGCGCGATCGCTTATCTGCGGATGGCTCGCCTTTGGGAAACCTGACCCAATTGCTTCTGGAATTGCAGGAGATGCACAGTCAACCAGGTAGCTGTGGCTGTATGCTCGGCACTAATATTGCTGATTTCAATACAGAGGATGAAGCAGTGGCCAAAGTCATGCGGGGGTATTTGCGGCAGGTAGAAGACCTGTTCTGTACTACCCTTACCCGTGCCCAAGTTGCGGGGGAAGTAACGTCTACCTTGAATCCTCGGGATCTGGCTCGTTTACTGTTGTGTACAACACAGGGTATGGCGTTGCTGGGTCGGGTGATGAATGACGATACCACACTAGAGGGAACGGTGCAAGCGGCATTGTGCGTTCTGAAGGGTAACTAATTTTTTTTGGTTTAACTTAGACCGAATGGTCAATGTTTTGAGATTTGATTTGAGGTATTACATATGACACGCTTAGCTAACAAGACTGCAGTAATCACTGGTGGCTCTACCGGAATTGGCTTTGAAACCGCAAAGCAGTTCATCGCCCAAGGGGCACGGGTGATTATTACCGGACAAAATGAAACGCGACTGAATGCAGCAGCGGATGCTTTGGGGGAAAATGCTATCCCTGTTAAAGCTGATGTGCGTTCTCTTACAGATCTAGATCATCTGGCCGCCCAAGTAGAAGCCACCTTTGGCAAGCTCGATATCCTATTTGCTAATGCTGGGATTGGTTACTTTGCTCCCATCGAACAGGTGGATGAAGCCTTCTACGATAACCAATTCGACATCAATGTCAAAGGAGTCTTTTTTACAGTTCAGAAATTAGTGGGCTTGTTGAATGAAGGAGCCAGCATTATTTTGAATGCCTCAGCGGTAAATGAAAAAGGAGTGCCGATGGGCAGCCTTTACTTTGCCACCAAAGCCGCTGTTCGCTCTTTTGCTCGTTCTCTAGCTGCTGAACTGGCTCCCCGCCAAATTCGCGTCAATGCCGTCAGCCCTGGTATCGTTCGCACTAACTTTGAGAGCAAACTCGGCCTGCCGGATGGCGCGTTTGAAGGGTTTATCGAAGCTGTCAAGGAAGCTGCGCCCCTCCATCGAGAAGGAACACCGGAGGAAATTGCCCAAGCGGTAGTTTTTCTGGCTAGCAACGAGTCTTCTTATGTAACGGCGGTTGACCTAGTCGTAGACGGTGGCTATATGAACGTTTAATAATCTGGGGCGGTCTACAGCGAAAGCGCGTTAGTGCGATGCTTCTTGGCCTTGGCCTATTGGCCACGCTACGCGAATGGGCCACGCTACGGGAATGGAGCCGCTTTGCGATGAAGCCTTCAGCTTCCGCTAAAAGCGAACGCCCTCTATTGGTGAATTCCAACTTAAGTATAGCGCTGTCCGCAGCGCTATTACTGTAACATCAGCTTATTTTAGACCGACATTATCGGTCTTGGAGCATTTTGGTGAAACAGTGTGGAGTGCGCAACGGATTGCTGTGACTGTGATTGAGAGTAAGCTGTAGATGCAATGCTCTTTGGCCTTGGCCTATGGGCCACGCTACGCGAATGGGCCACGCTACGCGAATGGAGCCGCTTTGCGAACGCTAAAATAGACTAAGCTAGAGCTGGCTATAAGTATATGGATTTAAAAGAACAAAACTGGCAAAATTTCACGGCCAACCATTTGCGGGATTGGCATGGGATTTGGACAAGGTATTCTCCTTCAGGAGAAGTAAAAGAATCATTTCAAAGTCTGAGAAGCTTTCAGAGCAATCCAGAGCAAACTACAATTCATCACACAAATCGCTATATCTATGCTGAAGATAACGTAAAAGAAGAAAGTTGGGACTATAATCAGCAAGAAAATAGTTTACCTGATGGCATATTTCACCCACAAGCTGATTCGATGAGAACTATTTGCTTTGAATCTGGTCATACTGCTTGGGTAACAAGACAGTTAAAACCCGATTCGTATTTTGGTGTTGAGTTATTTTTTAGGTACGAGGAATTACGACATAGTGTCGGAATTGTTTACGATAAACAAGGAGTTTTGTTCCGAACAGCGAATATTCGTGAAGATGCCAGGGGTTTTCCTAGTCAGTATTGGTCTAAAGAAATAGAACAGGTGTCGGAGAGAAATCTGAGTGGGAATTGGCAAGGAACCTATGTTACCATGACCCCTGATTTAAAGATTTCTGAGCCTGTAGCAACTCACTTAAACTGGGTTTGGGAAGGACATAACACCTTCTTTTTACCTGACGGAGTTTCTATCAGTTGTCCAGATCAAGTAAGTGTTGGTACTCCCTGTACTCTCGCAGCAAATTGGCTGGTAACACCGTCAAAGTTGCAACAATTGAAGGTAAAGTATGACGAGTCTGGTGCTTTTGCTGCACTAACATTGGAACAACTTCATCTTTGATGTCAAAATAGGGTAATCGGCTCTTAATCGAGTTCTAAAATTACTGTAATTTGGCCTAAAGACTCCACAATTTACGGCTTTGTCCTGAAGCAAGCTCTAGAATTATCGTCCCTTAAAAACTAAAAAACCCTGGTTAAATCAAGATTTTTAGCGGAAAAATACCAGGGTAAACGCATCTTACTAGATTAATTGGTTTAATCGGGTTTGATTGAATGTGTAGTAACTTTCTATGAAACCCTTTTTTTTGACCAAAAACAAGCTTTCACGCTATTTTTGTAATGTACAGATATTCACAATATTCTGTACATTAATGCACTAGATTTAAATTCCAATTTCTCAAAAAGAGATCTTGAGGATTGATTGGGATAAATATAGACAACATTAACTCTTTCTTTAAGCCAATCAAGACAACTTTGCACTAATGTAGTGGCTAACCCTTGGCCTCTGTATTCTGGCATAGTGTAGACATCACTAATTAGACCGACCAGGTGAGGGATATGTACCATCTTGGTAGAGAAAGCTCCAGCACAAGCGACTATGTCACCATTGTTAGATTGCCCTAAGTAATGTATGCAATTCCCCTCTTCGTAATATTGTTTATACAGATCAGCAACGAAGTCTATAGCTTCCTGTGCATCTGGTACACTAGCATAGCCTTCTTCATACAAATTTTTCTTTAGCGTTAGTATTTTGCTGAGGTCTTCCATGTTGGATGATCTATAAATAATGTTTTCGCTCATTTTGATATCTCTTAAATTTATAAACAATATCTTTGATGATCTAGCGATTTGCAGATAAGTTAATTATGAAAATGGGGCAAAAAAAATAAATTCTAGTGCTTAATTGGCTATAATTAAATAACTTAGGTTGGATGCCAACCATCCGATCAACAGTTATAAGGTTCACGAGGGTTGTGGTACATCACGACCTGATCTAACTCCTACCCCTCTATTATCTAAGAGCCTCCTAATTACAATGAGCAGCACCTTCCCTCTGCTTCGGTTTCTTCTTAATCTCACCACCGATCTATAATTTGCTACATATACCAAAATTATAGTACAATAGGAAGTTGACTCCTCACTAAAATTTAGTCTTCATGGTAGACTTAACTGGCACTTGGCTCGGAACCTACTGGCAAGGGGGAGTACCCACCCGGTTTGAAGCAACTCTGGTTCAAAGCAAGAATACAATCACTGGCAATAGTTTGGACGACGGCTACTTAGGAGAAGCCCAGCTAAGTGGTGAGGTAATCGGACGGCGCATCCAATTTACTAAGCGATACCTCTCCAGCTCATCGACTCCAATCCAGTATATTGGTACCCTGGCTGAGTCAGAAGATTTTATCAATAGGCAGTGGATAATCGATCAATATAACACTGGTCCTTGGGAAGCTCGTCGTAGTGGTAATGACCTACTTGCAGACCTAAACAGTCGTCTGAGTGAGCGGGTGCCTGTGGCAGTTCCATAACCCAGAATAGAGGAGTTACTTTATGCTGGTATGTGGAGGTATGGAACGTCTCAGATAAGGAAAATGTGATGCTATCAGGTTGGCGAGTTGGCTCTCTATTCGGAATCCCACTGTTTTTAGACCCATCGTGGTTTTTCATCTTGCTATTGGTAACGATGATTAATGCACGAGAGTTCGACTCTAGCCTAGGGTCGATTTTGGCTTGGGTAGCTGGATTGGCGATGGCACTGTTGTTATTTAGTTCTGTACTCTTACATGAATTAGGTCATAGTCTAGCTGCCCTCTCCCAAGGTATCAAAGTTAATTCGATTACCCTATTTATATTTGGCGGGATTGCCTCGATTGACCGAGAATCGAAGACTCCAGCAGAAGCCTTTCAAGTAGCGATCGCAGGACCATTAGTAAGTTTCATCCTCTTTGGTCTGTTTTATGTGCTAACTCTGACATTACCCACCTCGGCTTGGGCATATACTATCGCCAATGAGATAGCGAGAATCAACCTAGTCTTGGCATTATTTAACCTAATTCCTGGTCTACCTTTAGATGGTGGACAAGTGTTGAAAGCAGCAGTCTGGAAACTAACTGGGGATCTGTTTACAGGTGTCCGTTGGGCTGCCAGAACGGGTAAGGGGTTTGGACTTTTAGCCCTATCCCTGGGATTAGGAATGACTCTGCTGACGGGTACTTTGTCATTCATTTGGCCAACTCTGATTGGCTGGTTTATTTTTCGCAATGCCAGTGCCTATGACCAGCTAACCACCTTGCAAGAAGTCTTACTTAAGCTTATGGCATCTAATGCCATGACCCGTGACTTTCGGGTGGTGGAAGCCAACCAGACGTTACGTTCTTTTGCTGATGAGTATATCTTAACCGATAGGCAAAACCCAATGCCCTACTACGCTGCAGCTAATGGACGCTATCGTGGGCTAGTCAAAATTGAGGATTTACATTTTGTCGAGCGTAGTCGTTGGGACACTGAGACGTTGGAAACTATAGTGCGCCCTTTATCAGAAATTCCCACAGTGGAGGAGATTACACCTTTGGTGGAGGTGATTAACAGCTTAGAGGAGCTTAACCTTAAGCGTCTGAGCGTACTTTCTCCTGCAGGAACTGTGGCAGGTGTAATTGACCGGGGTGATATAGTTAGAGCTGTTGCTAGAAAGCTAAATTTGGCTATCCCACCGGCTGCTATTGAGCGCATCAAAGCTGAGGGGGTTTATCCTCCTGGGTTTCAGCTGGTAGAAATTGCTAAAACCCTCCGTTCCCTAACAAACACCTGATACCGAGTTGCATTCAAAGAGAGTAGATTGGTTGGATAGGGAGATAGGGAGATTGGCGGAAGAGAAAGTTGTACGTTTGAGCGCAACTTGGGATAAGTAAATTAGGGTATAAGTAAATTAGGCGAGAACTGCTTGTAATCGTTGCAATGTACGAGTATTCTCCTCAGGAGAGCCCACGGTGATCCGCAATCCTCCTCCAGTATGACGTATTAGGGTGCCTTGATCTTTCATGGCCTGAGTTACCTGAGTCAGGTCTTTGCTAGTAGACTCGTTGCCGGATTGTGCTAGACGCAGGTAGATGAAGTTGGCAGCACTTGGCCAAACTTGTAAGGCTGGATGTTCTGATAGGGCTTTTAGTAACTTATCTCGCTCGGTGATAATCTCGGGAATTGATGCTAGCAGAGTTTGTCTGTGATTGAGAGCGAGTATGGCAGCAGCTTGGGAAAAGCTGGGTAAGTTGTAGGGTAAGCGAATTTTTTCGAGAGCAGCAATTAGTTCTGGGTGAGCGATGCTATAACCAACACGGTGAGTAGCTAAACGAAATGCTTTGGAAAATGTCCTCAATATTACCCAGTTGGGATGGTCGGCTAATTCTTGGACTACTGAGGCTTGGCTGAATTCAAAGTAGGCTTCATCAATAACTACTAAAATGTTCTGTGGTAGACTACGCAACCACTCTAATTCCTGGAGAGTCAAGGGGTTGGCGGTGGGAGAGTTAGGATGAACTACAAATACTACTCGTATTGGTGGTCGTTGGGTCGAGGTTTCTGTTACGGTCTGTTCAATGGCTGCTTGGGCATCGTCGATCTTGATTTCAAAGTTTTCTTCGCGACGCCCTACACTCACTGCTGGTATTCCTAAGGTTTGTGCGAGTATAGAATACATCGAGAAGGTGGGATTAGCGATTAGGATCGAGCCTTCTCCTCCTAAGCAGGTGGCAATTAAAATAGAACGAATTAGTTCATCGGAACCGTTGCCTACGGAAATCTGGTTTGGTTTTACTAGGTCGTCTAGGGCAGCAGATTCGTTAACGTATTCTGCGATCGCATTTTTGAGTTCCCCATGTCCGCCATCGGGATATCGATTAGCTTGAATCAGCTGTTGATAGCTCCAAGCCAATTTTTCCTTTAACTCTGCTGGTAAATCAAAGGGGGATTCATTGCTATCCAAGCGATCTAGGGGAACCGTTGATTCTGGTGTTTTCCCTTCCTCGCCCCCAGGATGAGGTGTGTAGGCGGTTAATTCGGATAGGTCAGAGCGGATGAATTCTAGCATTATCAGTTCTGTGTTGTCGGTTTGCCTTTATCCCTTTTACCGTATTCTTGGTCAACAGGTGGATAGTGTATTGCCAGAAATGCTTTAGCCTCAGCCTGATCCTGAATCACCCTGTCTAGGGTGGCGTCTAAGAGTGCATCCAGAATTTCCCGATAGTGTGCTCCTGGCTTATAGCCTAACTTTCTGAGATCATTGCCATCCAGTGGGGGTTTTACATGCCTCCAAGTGGTCAGATACTGCCAAATTTTACGTCGGATCCCTCTAGGACTATGCACCCCAATCAATACTAAGGTAGGTAATTTATACTGGCGCAACATGTGGACGATTTGACTCTTGAGCTGGCATTTTGGTAGAGATTCTAGGATATCGGCTTCCCATCCCTCAAGTTTTTCAAGACGCTCAACACTGTCTACGGGCAACTGTAGATTCTTGGCCACCTTAACCCGTTCGTCTGGTGCTAGATCAGCAATCAATACTTCCAAACGCATCTGCCAGTGCCTTAAGGTTTGTTCGGGGTCAAATCTCTGTAGCCAGCGCCCAACCAAACGCACTCGCCACCATAATGGTTTATCTAGGGTCAGGGTAGGATGAAGACACTGCAACGCTCCCAATGAGGACAATAACTGCAATGCTGGTTGCCAGTAGGGGGCTTGCAACATATAGTTAAGTTCTGCTTTGAGTCGGGTTTGGAGTGCTGGTACTTTGGCGTTTTCGGCTAGGGTGCGCTGATATACCCCACTTTCAATGGCATAGTGGATATACTCCTTGGTTTGGGGTTCAATTTCAAATCCCAATCGCACCGCAAACCTTACCGCTCGATAGATTCGGGTTGGGTCTTCAATAAAGCTATTGGCGTGTAGGACTCGAATTTTATGCGATCGCAAATCTAACATACCCCCAAAGAAGTCCAACAGGGGCAATTGAGATTGGGGATTAACCTTTGTTAGCCTTGCTGCCATGGCGTTGATGGTAAAATCTCGGCGGTAAAGGTCTTGACGAATGGAACTCGCTTCGACTTCAGGATTAGCGGCGGGATAAGGATAGAACTCGGTACGAGCAGTAGCAATATCTACACAAAGGGAGCCCAATGTCGGGTCATTATGCCATAGCAAGGCTGCGGTTTGAAAAGACCCATGTACTTCCAAGCGCACGTTACGGTAAATTTTCCGGAGTTCCTTGGCCAGGGTGACTCCTGCGATCGCATCCGCTGAGCGGTGAAAGCCATCGACGACCAAGTCTATATCATTTAGTCGTAGTGTTTTTTTCCCATCCGCTAGTAACAAGTCTCTGACAGCTCCCCCAACTAGGTATAGATGCCAACCCCGCTCCTGAGCTTTCTCGGCAGCTATGGTCAGAAGTTCCCACAGGCTCGAAGCCAACAGAGGTTTTATGTTAGCCGGTTTCAGGTTGGCCGGTTTCAGGGTTGATCCGTCCACCTTCAACGGCTTAACATTCAACTCTTCCTGAAACAGTTGCCGCAATACATCAGTGCGAGTCACAATCCCCATTAGTTGCCCATCCTCTAGAACGGGTAAACGCCCAATATCGTAAGTAACCATCAAGGACTGAATGTCTGCCATCGATGTTTCCGGAGTAATGGTCTTAACATCCTTCGTCATGTAGCCCTTGACTGGGGCATGACCAAAACCGTGGTGCAAGGCTAAATCGAGGTCTCGTCGGGAGATAATTCCTACCAGCTGGTCTTGTTGGTCTACTACTGAAAGCCCCGAATGACCATAGCGCAACAAAATTCTCTGGGCTTCGTTAATCTTGGTATTGGGGCGAATGGTGCGTACGGGGGACGACATTAAATCCCGAGCCGTCAGAGGTTGGGGAATTTGGTCTTTTAGTTGGTTGACCAGCTGCTCTAGGATTTTCTGGGCATCACAGTCTCGTAAGGTAACAGCAGCGGCTTGGGAATGTCCACCTCCTCCTAGGGGTTGCAACAACTGGTTCAAATCCGTCCCCTCAATTCTGGTCCGCCCAATTATAGTGACCTTAGTTTGGGGTAAAGGTCCTTCGCGTAGCGTGGCCTTTTGGCCAAGGTTAGAAGGTTGTTCGCGTAGCGTGGCCTTTTGGCCAAAGTTAGTCTGAGTTTGAGTTTCAAGGTTATTTTGGCTCTTAGGTTGTATTTTTGAATTTTGCCGGTTATAATAATTTGCAGAACCTTCAACCGTTAAACCGCCAACCGGAAACGGTGAATAACCTTCAACCTGAAACCTTGCAATTGGTAAATCTGCCGGTTGTGGGGTTTCTACCTTTGACTTTCGTTTATACTCAGCCCCCAAAAGCAGGGCATCGCTTTCAGTTACTTCTAGTAAGCGTGAGGCCAAACTGGATAAGCCAGGCACATGGCCAGGAGTCTTTAGAAATACCCAAGAGATGGTATAACCCAAGTGGGTTTGTCGCTGCAAAAGGTCTAGAGATTGCCTAAATAATTTTTCCAATTGAGGAGATAGCCCTGGATCAACATACTGAGCTATCTGACGCATATTCGCTCCTTGCTCCATTAACCAGGTCAAAGCAGCCCCATCTCTTGGTGTGGTCTGGTCAAAGGTCAGGGAACCTGTATCGAGATGGATTCCCAATGCCATCACCGTGGCTTCAGCAGTAGTTAACTGAATTTGGGATTGCTGTAGTTGCTCAACAATTAACGTGGTGGTTGCTCCCACAGCTTCAATCTGTTTATAGGTAGCCGGGATATCAGTTTCAGGTACGGGATGATGGTCGTAAATTTCAATGGCGTTTAACTGTGGTAAGTCTAACCACTCAGCTGCTTTCCCTAAGCGATCGCGTTTTTGAGTATCTACGATAATTACGGAATTAATCTGAGCCAATTGTACAGAGCGGCGCTCGATCAGGGCATACTCATCCCGATGCAGTGCCAAAAAATCTCGTACAGCCGGATCAGTCCCCCCAGTTAGTACAGCTTTTGCTCCTGGCTTGAGGCGAGTCAGTCCTACAGCTGCTCCTAGGGCATCAAAGTCAGCGGTGGTATGACACAAAATCAGATCCATAGTCATTAGCGTACCCTCTGAACGCCCATTACAGCTAAACATCAATTTCATCTCCCCATCTTCCCCTCCTGGGAGGGGTTAGGGGTGGGTTGCCATCTCCCCATCTCCCCCTATTTACCTATTTATGTTAATAACGCTATTCACGTATTAATAGTTTAGACTTTTTTAACCCTTTATTCCCTCTCCCCGCGCTCGGGCCCTAAACTCATTACCTGCATGGGAAAGTTCAAAGGGGATTGATTGCCAGAAATTTTGGCAGAAAAGGTAAAACCATCTGGTAAAATCTATAGTGCTTAGCTAGGCATTAGCCTGTTTTAAACAAGTTTTAGGAAAGTTTAGCGTCAAGGTATCAGCACAGAAAATGACTATTATATTCCAACTATTACTCACTGCCCTAGTCCTATTGTCATTTGTATTGGTAGTCGGTGTACCAGTAGCTTATGCGACACCTCAGAACTGGGAGCAATCAAAACGCTTGCTTTGGCTTGGTTCAGGGGTCTGGGTACTTCTAGTGCTTCTAGTTGGTGCCCTCAACTTTTTGGTGGTTTAGGCTATAATCTCCGTCAGTTAGACCCAAATTCTTACTGTAATCACCGTTTACAACGATAGTCATGGCAGTTTTCGAGGGAAATTTAACATCATCTACCTCCCTGAGGTTTGCGATTATCATTGGTCGCTTTAATGACCTAGTGACAGGTAAACTCTTAGACGGGTGTAAAGATTGCTTAAAACGCCATGGCATTGATCCCAATCCCCAAGGTACTCAAGTTGACTATATTTGGGTACCGGGTAGCTTTGAAATTTCATTAATGGCTCGCCAAGCTGCTCTTAGCGCTCGTTATGATGCAGTGATTTGCTTGGGATCAGTTATTCGGGGACAAACTCCCCATTTTGATTATGTCGCTGCTGAAGTAGCCAAAGGGATTGCTGCTGCCGGTTTTCAAACCGGGGTACCTGTTATTTTTGGTATTCTAACCGCAGATACCATGCAGCAAGCTCTAGAACGAGCGGGAATCAAGAGCAATAAAGGTTGGGATTATGCCATGAATGCCATAGAAATGGCTAACCTGATCCGAAGTTTTCGAGGTCAAAATTCAATATTAGGCTATGAAGAGTCTGAGCAGGGAACTTTGGGCCAACAAACTCTACCATTCTCGGCAAATTGGACAATTGCTTCAGAATCTGACCCTGATTCCTAACATATGAGTTAATCTTGGGACATTTTCCTAATTTTCTTGAATCTGAAAGCTCAGTAGAAGGGGTTGACAAATTTTGGCTTATCTGACATACTAGAAAGAGATAAGTTGAGGTGCGGGTATAGCTCAGTGGTAGAGCGTCACCTTGCCAAGGTGAATGTCGCGCGTTCGAATCGCGTTACCCGCTTGCGGATAGTAAATAAACCTGTCAGACCTAGAGTAAGGGAACCTGACTGATGCTGTGTTAAGGTTAAGCATCCCACTTGATGGCAACCGTGGCAATGAATAAGCTTATATAATAGATGGGGACATGCTTGCCTTTGTAGTGTCCCTATATTTAATTAAATCAAGCAGCACTACCAATTAAAGGTTTTTTGATAAACCTAACCATATGTCTTTTGGTTTTTAATAACGCTTGTGCAATCTCAAAAAGGTCAAAAGATTGACTTAAACTCCGAGTATCCCTGCCCTTGTCGGCGTCGGGGTCATTTAGTGCCAATTACACTGACAGAAGCCCTTGGCTGCAATCGCTGTCAGCAAATTTTTGTGGTAGACGAAAGTGGTTATGTGATTGAGCAACTATCCACCCACTACCCCTATAAAAAAGCTTGGCGTTGGACAGGACATCGTTGGTATACAATCCATGGTAGTCTTGGTGAAAGCTACTTACCTGTAGCGTTGGGTATTGTCTTAGTTCTGCTGATTGTCTGGTTGCCTTTGGCACTTCACTCCCAAAAAGGGCCAGGTATCATAGTCTGGGCATTACTGGCAGTACTCCTAGCAGTACTTCCGGCTATGATGGTTTGGCTAGCTTACCGGCGTTAACTAACAATGAACACAGACTCTGGGAGCAAGGCCTCGAAGTTACATGATTTAATGGCCAGTGTCCACCATGCTTCTTGGGCATTGGCAAACACCAAGGGAGAAGAGCGCTCTCGTGGCATCGAGGCCATGGCTCAAGGAATGCGAAACTCCTTTGATGATATTTTGGAAGCTAACACCCTAGATCTGGAAACCAGTAGGGATATGGCAGTGCCAGATCTAATTTTGGACTGGCTGAAGCTAACACCAGAAAGGCTACAGATGGCGATCGCAATCCTGGAAAGGATTGGAAAGTCATCTGATCCAATCCGCAGGGTGATGAACGCCTCTTACCAAACTGACCAATCTCAGACCTACTGTCAGCTAATGCCGTTGGGAGTGATTGCTCTAATTTATGAGGCATTCCCTGAACTAGGTGCAATTGCCGCAGGCTTTTGTGTCAAAACTGGTAACTCCCTGGTTCTCAAAGGCAGTAGCGAAGCCAGTCAGTCTAACCAGGTGATTGCTCAAGCGTTGCAAAATGCTTTGGATGAGGTCGGTTTACCAACGGGATGTTTGGAACTATTGCCCTCTGGACAGGGAGCTTCGATTCGGGATTTGGTGACTCAAAATCCATATCTGAATTTGGTAATTCCCCACGGACGACCAACTTTGCTCAAGCAGGTGATCCAGCAATCAACGGCACCGGTTTTGCAATCGGCCATCGGTAACTGCTACCTTTACTGGTCTGCTAATGGTAACGTTGATCTGGTTAGATATATAGTTTTAGATAGCCACACCAGTCAGCCGGATCCGGTCAATGCTATTGAAAAGATTCTGATTAATCAGAATCAAAAAACCTCTGCCTTAGTTACCCTATTGAATAACCTGAAGGAAAACGGTTTTGAACTCAGAGGTGATGCCAATCTAGTGGCTAAGTTTCCTGAACAATTGACCTTGGCAGCAGAATCCGAGTGGGGTCAAGCCTATTTGACCAAAACTATTGCTTTGAAAGTGGTAGATTCTATAGAGTCAGGGATTGCTTGGATTAATCAATATAGTAGCGGTCATGCTGACTGCCTGGTGACAGATTCTTATCAGGAAAGCCGTCAGTTTGCCTTAGGTGTAGATAGTGCATCGGTTTACATTAATTCTTCACCAAGATTTTCACGGAATCCGCAACCAGGAGACTCCGTGTTTCTAGGTATGTCTAACCAAAAAGGACATTATCGCGGCATGATTAGCCTGGAGACTCTCACTACCCTTAAACACGTAGTTCAGGGTAATGGGCAGTTTTAGGCGTTGGTCATTTGACCATTGGCTGATTTCAAGCGGGAGGGGATCAATCGATCCATCCAGTATTCTAAATAGGCTCGATTTTTGTCAAGTTCACCAGGATCCGTGGTATCCATGGGATGAGGTGCTAGCCCTAAAATCGCAGCTGTAGTGACACAAAACATAGATTTCTGGAAAGTCTCGCATATTCTGACCCGCAAGTCAATTTCACCCCGATGCGATCGCATATAAAAATCGCTGAGATACTTGGGTAGATAATGCCTCATATCCTGCATCAGCAATGTCGGTGGAATTCCAGAACCACCAATAGGCAATGGGTCAGCATACAACGCGCCATAGGTAAATCGGGTTTGATCTGGGGAAATCTGGTAGGCTTGGGCATTCAGAGATACTGTCCCCAGAAAGGGTGTTCCCCGGAAGAAAATTGCCTCTACATAGGGTACTCCTGTATCAGACAGGAAGGTCAAACCAACCGATTCGGGAATAATCTCATACCTTTTATCACCAATCTGAGGGGCATAGCTAATCGGTTTGTTTGCTGCTGCTACTAACCCTGCTTTAATATGGTCTACCACTTGGGGAATCGACGTAATTTCCCCTTCGTCATAGCCCTGAGATAGGGACATGAATATATCACTCATCACCCGCCAGAATTGCCCTAATCCACTGGTATAGGCAAGCATTCGCACTTGTTCGGGCAGGAATTCAGGAAATAGCTTGTTAATTCCCAGCATCAGGGGATTGGTCTTAAACTTTGCCTGAATTGCTTCCGCACATCGCTGCTCAAATTCATCGGTATCGAGATGAGTATCTAAGCCCCCACCACCGTGCCATAACATCGAGCGCATACAGTATTCAGCGTACTCAAAGTTAATTCGGTCGTGCCACCAATGACGTAAAAGCTTTGAAAATGAAATCTCCCCATTAAAGTATTTAAAGAAGGGGAAAAATACTAAAAATTGATGATCGGCAGTGTAAATTAGATTACGAGAGTAAGCATCTAAAACAATGCCGTAGCTGTGAAGTATACCGACTACTTCCATCAGGTTTTCTGGGGAATCCGATAGCAGGGCACTACCAGTTTGTAGTCGATTTATATACTCTTCTAGGGGATGCTTTTGTTTGGTTTTTTGGCTAACTACCATAATAATTAGGTTGACGATTGTTGTTCGCGTAGCGTGGCCTTAAGGCCAAGGTTGTTAAAGGTTGTTCGCGTAGCGTGGCCGTTCGCGCAGCGTGGCCTACGGCCTTAAGGCCAAGGTTGTTAAAGGTTGTTCGCGTAGCGTGGCCGTTCGCGCAG
>NZ_CEYLVT010000104.1:0-25047 GCF_982860115.1 Moorena sp. | reverse complement strand
TTGCCTATTGCCTATTGCCTATTGCCTATTGCCTATTACCTATTGCCTATTGCCTTTCCTTAATCCAGTCTATTTTGATTTGGGTTTAATGCCATGACAAAGAGTGCGATCGCTTTCATCGATTGCAGAATTGTGCTTGAGATAATCCCCTACCCAATCACAAGCCCGACCCAGAAGGTCATTGAAATCTAAACTTATATCCATATCCCACATAATCACATTGCCATTGGAGTCAGATGAAGCCAGCATTTTGCCATCGGGACTGAAACTGAGGCTAAAAACCCCTTCATTATGTCCAATCAGAGTTTCAATTTCTTGCCCCTTCAAATTCCAGAGTTTAACCGTTTTGTCACCACTAGCCGAAGCAATCATCTTGCCATCTGGGCTGAAACTGACGCTAAACACCTTACCTTCATGCCCTTTGAGAGTTCGGATTTCTTTACCGTCTCTACTCCAAAGTTGAACCGTTTCGTCTTCACTACCAGAGACAAGCATCTGACTGTCGGGACTAAAACTGACACTCCAGATCACATCATCATGACCTTTGAGGATGGTAGGAGTTGAGCAAAAAGGCAAAAAATTTGTGTTATGGTCTGATCCAACTGCTGGTTTTAAGTTTGCTGATTTTAATTCACCATTACATAAGTTTCCGCGACGCCAAAGCTTGATAGTATTATCATCACTACCAGCAGCAATCATCAGACCATCGGGACTAAAATTAACACTTCTAACCGCAGCCCTAAGCTTTTTCAAGCTTTGGCGTTCTCTTCCTTTAAAACTCCAAAGCTTGACAGCGTTATCCCAACTGCCAGATACAATAGTCTGACTGTCAGGGCTGAAACTAACGCTAAAGACTCCAGCATGATGCCCCTGAAGTGTTTGGATTTTTTTACCATCCTTACTCCAAAGTCTAACCCTACTATCCCGGCTACCCGTAGCAATAGTTTTACTATCGGGGCTAAAACTAATACTAAACACTACATCCCTGTGGTTTTCTAGAACGTTTGGGGTCAAACAAAAATCCAGCATATTGATAGTTTTACTAGACCTTATTTCTCCTAATCCTTCCTTGCCACAGGTATAATCTAAATGCCATAGCTTAGCAGTTTGATCTTCACTAGCACTAGCCAAAGTTTTGCCATCTGGGCTAAAACTCACACTCCAGACTAAACTCTTATGACCCTTGAAGGTGCGAGGTGTTTTCGCATCTAAGCGCCAGAGTTTAATGGTTTTATCTTCACTAGCACTAGCCAGGGTCTTGCCATCTGGGCTAAAGCTAAGGTCATAAGCCCCAGCCTGATGCCCTCGGAAGGTTTGGAGTTCCGAGCCATCAAGGCTCCAGAGTTTGACGGTTTTATCCCGACTAGCAGAGGCGAGGGTTTTGCCATCCGGGCTGAACCTGACGCTTCTGACTGCACTGAATTGCTTTGGAAAAGTCTTCAGTTCCCGACCATCAAGGCTCCAGAGTTTAATAGTCTTATCCTCACTAGCAGAAGCAATCATCTTGCCTTGGGGTGAGAAACTGACGCTATAAACCTCAGCCTCATGCCCCTTGAACGTTGCAATACTTGTCCCATCCAGCTGCCAGAGCTTGATAGTATTGTTACTTCCAGCAGAAGCCAGAATTTTGCCATCCGGACTAAAGCTGATACTGCGATATCCAGCCGCAATACCCTCAAAGGTTTGGAGTTGCTTGCCATTGAGGCTCCAGAGCTTGACAGTATTATCGTTACTAGCCGTAGCCAGCATCCTGCCGTCCGGACTGAAACTGACGCTCCGCACTCCACGCTGATGTCCTTTAAAGGTAAAGGTTTGGAGGTTTTTTCCCTCTAAGTTCCACAGTTTGACCGTCTTATCCTCACTAGCTGTAGCAATAGTCTTGCCATCTGGGCTGAAACTCACATTCCAAACAGTACCGTTATGTCCCTTCAAGGTTTGGAGTGCCTTACCGTTGCGGCTCCAAAGTTTCACAGTATGGTCTTTACTAGCAGAAGCAATCAGATTACCGTCAGGGCTAAAACTAACACTGGTAACCCAACTGTTATGGCCTACCAAACGGTTGTATTCTCTAACCCAAGACACTGCTCCGTGCAATGCTGTCCTAACCAGAGCCTCAGTTTCAGGTTTTACACTGCGTATCTGTTTTTGCAGTTGCCGTGCAGCCCTGATTGCTTCGATCAGGGCATCAAATTCCTGATGTGATTTTCTCAGAGCCAGTGAATATCGACTCAGAGCATTAATGTGACCTTCGCTAACCGTTTCTGCCCGTTTCCATTGCATGAAAGCAACCAAGCCAAAGCCAACAGCTGCTGCAAATGCTGCACTCATCAAACTAAGGGACAACCGTAAGATGACTAATCGACGCTTTTCCCGTTTTCTCAAAATCGATATGGCATCCCGACTTTTAGCAATATATTCCTTGTGTAAAGATGTCGCAGTCGGCTGTTTATCATTGGTCTCGGCATCAAGCAACCATTGTTGGGCAATAGAAAATTCGCTGCCACGCAACAGCAAATCTGTATCTTGGTGAGACTGCTGCCATTCCCTAGCTCGCTGCAACCATTTGGTGTGACTGCGCACATGCTCTCGGTCAGTATCAAGGGTTCTGACCAATTCACTGAAATTGGGATAAAAATCTCCTCGATGCCTGTTGAAATCAATCCACTGGATGCTAGCTAATCCAGGATGTAGCATTTTTGCTGGTACCTGTATAGAAAGCACAGTCACAAACCGTTTATTTAATCTCTGAGCATAGTCTACCTCCCCAGCGCAGTAGGGTGAATTTACCGAAGCAGGGGAAATAATAAATAAGAAATTATCAGACTGTTCAATTCCCCGTTCGATTTCCTGCTGAAAATCACTCCCCGGAGGAATACTTTCTTGGTCAAACCAAGTCGTTTTCCCCTGTAACTGCAATGCCTCATTTAACTTCCTAGCCAAATCCGAATCAGTACGAGAATAAGAAATAAAAACGTCTAGATAAGATTCATTCGGTTGATTCGTGCTAGCAGCAAGGAATTCTTCATGTAATCCTAGGGGTGGATGTTCTAGGCGTTGCCAATTTACTTTCAGCCAGTTTTCGTAATAGTTTAAATTGTGACCCCGCAATAAAATGCTAGAGTTGCGGTTTTGGCTCAGCCATTTGAGCGCTTTGACTAACAAAAGCTTATGCTCTTCGTAATAGAGAGCATCTTGATTTAATTCTTTTAATAATTGAGCAGCCATGAAGCGGTAGTTTGCTTCATAATTATAATTAGTAAAATCTAGGAATTGTAATGAACTAATTTTTGGTGGTATTTGGTCGATATCCGTGTCTTCAATCAGTAGGGATATAATCCTTTTATTGTGAGCAAAGGCGTGTTCAAGCTCTTGCTGACAGTATTTTGATTGAATCGAATTAGGTGAAATTAAGTAAATGAGATTATCAGCTTCCTCGATTCCTTGCTTGATTGCCGCTTGGAAGTCTATACCGGTTTTAATATCCGTTTCAGGTTTCCAGATTGTGATTCCTTCCCGCATCAGGGTTTTGCCAATTTTATCCTTTATCTCTTGATCTTTATCAGAATAAGAGATAAACACTTGGGTCATTAAGTTATTGGCATTCTTGGTGCTTTCACAAATAAACTCACAATGTAAATCCGTTGGCACACAAGGAGCCTGCTCTTTTTGAAACCGCACCTTTAACCAAGATTCAGCTTGAATCCGTTCTGATTGGATTAACAGGTGGTTAGTTTGTTGTTGATTTCTGTCCCACTCCAAAGCTTTCACTAAAAACCGAGTATGCTGTTCTACATAATCAGCATGCTTACGGATAGAATTCATTAATTGTTTAAAGGACGCTTCAAAATCGTTGATTTTATCTTGGAAATAGATCCAGTTCAGTTTACGGATAATCGTAGGAACTTTCTCCCGAGGGGATTTAACATGCACTAAAGGAATAATGCGTTTATTGTATTTAATAGCCAGTTCAATTTCTTTGAGGCAGTATTTTGAATTAACGGCATGGGGGGAAATGATAAAAATGAAGTTATCAGTTCTCTCAATGCCATTATCAATCTGATGCTGCCAATCGACAGCAGGCGGAATGTCCTTCTGGTCAAACCAGACCGTTAAGCCAAATTGTGTTAATCTAGCTTCAAGTTTAGTAGCAAAGGCTTTGCTGTCAGCACGTCCGTAAGAGATGAAGGCATCGAAAAATGTAGTCATTTGTCCAGGGGTTTAGGTGAGGAGATCTACTTAAGACTACACTTGTAACACCCCGGATTTCGTAAATCGAGCAAGTTTGAAGAATTTTCAGAGCGATGCAGCGCGGTCTTGGGGAGGCAGCGCGGTCATGGGGGTTCCCCCCATGAGCGACTGCATCAAGACAAATAAATAAGGGCAACGGATGGGTAACGGATGGGTAACGGATGGGTAACAGGTGAACAAATGATCTCATTTAGTATCCACTTTCTTAGACGGAGACGGGTTTGTTCCCTTATCCTCCGACTGCTCGGTTTCACCATAGAGTTCTGCTAGTGCATCATTCATCTCTTGCACCCACCCTACATTTTCGCTTTGGATGGTTCTCTCTGTACTAATCACCAATAACTCAAATTTCTCCGATTTTTCCTGGTCTGAGAGACCATGCCACCAAGTGCTTATATCGTACAAATCATCAGCTGCCTGGTTGTAAGCAATCAGTGTTGTCTCAACCCGTTTCAATTCCAGGAAACTAGAAAATGCCGCAGCTAAGGCTGTAGTGACCGCCACCGAGGTGTCTTGACCCAGCGCCACCAGAAATGAACCCACACCGCCCAAGATATATACCCCCCACTGGTAGCCATGCAATTGTATGTCAAGTTTCCTAGTTCGCTTTCGGTACCACTTAAACTGGTCTTCTACTCGCCAGACTAGGTAGTTTTCCGGGGTTAGGTCAGAAAACTTATCGTCTTGATGATGCTGTTGAGCTTCCTGACGTTTCTTGTCCTTGCTTAAGGATGAGCGTTTTCTACGGGAAACTTCCCCCTCGTAGGGGCTAAAACTAGTGTGGTGAACTGTGGTTCCCTTTAGCCTTTGACTAATCATCTTGACCTTGCGTGCCAGCTTAGCATCCCGGGATGTGTTATCACTGTATTCCCCAACTTGCGCACGGTAACAGTAAATTTCCCTTTTAATTGCCTCGGCACTACCCCGTAACAGAATCCAATTGCCACCTTTGTCGAACTTAACTGCACCTGCTAGTAGTACACTTAGAGCAATGGGCACTAGTAGAAGAACGTAGTGAATCACTTTGACCGTCTGGTGTGACTCACCAAGGACGTCTACCAACTCTGAGTGGAGCACAGCTAGCAAAGTAGCCAACACACTCAATACCAGAATTCCTATCCGCAGCAGGAAGAAACGTTTCTGAGCCGCTGTGGCATTTTTGCTATAGGTACGCTGACGTTCCCAAGCACGTTTGAGGGTTGGGCTTGGCCCAGGGGAGTATGTAGGCTCAACTTCTGACGTCATGACAGTCTATGTGTAGTCTATGTACTTTTTACTGTGTACATTGACTGTCTCGTCAGTCCCTCCATGATGATTTTAGTCAATTCACTGAATGGTTGTGAGAGGTCAAAACAGGTCAAATTATTTTGTTGCAAGTGATTTGGTTGTAATAGTTCGGTAACAGATTCTCGTGCTTCTTGTTCTGGATAGCGTACTGCCATCGTAATTTCATCTGCCAACCGACCACTGCCCCCAAGAACTACCAATGGTCGTCCAGCTTTCTTGTTTTCAAATAAATCTACTAAGGTAATCGCCCCACCGTTAGCCATTACTGTCACTGATGGCTTTTCGTCTGCCAGGGTAGTAGCTATACGAGCCAACCAGGGTGATTCATCACCCCAGGTAGATCCAGGAATCAGCACAAAATGAGTATGATTTGGCTCCAGTGATGCTTGATCAGAAGATGAGGGGGGTGCATCAGGAAGCGCAATCTTGCCCACTGGGGCAATACCTACTAAGGGAAAGGTGCCAGCAATCTCAGCACGAGCTTGCCCCATCATCTGCATCACCCCAGTATCAGTACCACCATCCACCACACAGGCTCCAAGGGTTTCAGCAATGGGAGCTAGTACATTGACAAACAACAAGCGCAGACGAGCCATACTCTGATCACTCATCTTGCTTGCCCCCCCGACTACCACTAGAACCGGACGGGAGCCGTGAAGACCGATTTGGTTTAGGGCAGCAGACAAGTCCACAGAATGATCCACTTGAATCGCACAAGCCGTTTGCCCATTCTTGAAGGTGAGTGTGAGAGGCTGGTTATTTAAGAACTGCTTGAAGATGAGATGCTTTGGCTTGTTTCCATCCTGGGACAAAGCACCGGACTTAGCTAAAACCCTCCTCTTGCGCAATCGGGGGGAAGTGATGCCTGCGCATCTAGCCATTAAGACCTTTTGGTCATCTGTTCGCTTTTGCTTTGTCTTGGAAGATAGAAACATTTAAAATCACCTATAGTGGTTTATAATATTCTATCTGCTAGATCATGCTCAGGGACATAAGCTGATCAGACATCTCGAAATTGGCGGTGACATTTTGTACATCCTCCAAGTCTTCCAGAGCATCCATTAATTTTAAAAGCGTCCGCGCCAGATCTGGGTCAGTCACTTCCACGGTATTACTAGGAATCCAGCGCAACTGCGCCTCACTGACCTCAAAGCCCTGATTTTTAAAAATTTGACTCAGATTTTCGAGATTGCTAACTTCTGTAAATACCTCAGCCGTTACACCTTCGGAATCCTCGTTCAACTCATAAGTTTGAGCTCCCCCTTCAAGGGATGCTTCTAACAAATGGTCTTCTGTGATATCACCCGTAAGCGTAACGACACCCTTTTGCTCAAACATCCAGCTAACACAGCCTGTTTCACCCAGATTACCACCATTCTTAGTAAATCCTGAGCGCAGGTCAGCTGCTGTCCGATTCCGATTATCAGTAAAAGCTTCTATCAAGATCGCAACGCCTCCTGGACCATACCCCTCATAACGAATCTCTTCAAGATTGTCACTCTCATTGCCTAGGGTACCGGCTCCTTTTGCGATCGCTCTTTCAATGTTGTCATTAGGAATCCCTGCTGCCTTAGCCTTTTCCACCGCTTGCCGAAGCTGAAAATTACCCTCTGGATCCGGGATGCCATTGCGAGCAGCTACTATAATCTCCCGAGAGATTTTAGCAAAGGTCTTACCTTTAACTGCGTCAACCCTCGCTTTCTGACGCTTAATATTTGCCCATTTACTATGTCCTGCCATAACGGTTAAGTTGATTACAACCCAACTAACAAAATACCTCCACTTCTTGGTTTAAATATAACCTACCCAAGTCATCTCCTAAAAATATATTATTCTCTCTCCTAGGATAGCTACCAACTTAAGGAAAGAAAGTCCATGATAAATGGTATATCCTAAATGGTTCTTAGTCAAGGGAGTAGCCCTTTGGAGATTAGGGGTAGGATTACTTGCACTGTAGTTTGTTCTCCTAGTGTACTATGTATTGTTAATTTACCACCGTGTAACTCAACTAGACGTTTAGCAATCACTAGCCCCAACCCTGAGCCTTGTTGTTCGTAGAGGTTACCTTTAAACTGTAAGTCCGCTTCCAATTCGGCCATTTCAGCTTCAGATATCCCTTGTCCCTTGTCGTGGACTGACAAGATAAACGTATTATTTTCTGAATAGCTATTTACCCAAACAGGTGTTCCCTCTTGTGAGAATTTAAAGGCATTATTAATTAACTCTTCCAACATTTTATTAAGTCGGTTTTGCGACATAGCAATAGTAGCCTCTCGCCAATCTAATTGCAAATCCGCAACCCGTCCTGTCTTTTGAGCAAGATTCTGAATCAAATTAGCCAGAACCGGATTAGGCAATTTACTGGTAGTCTTTCGCAAATTTTCTATTTTATTGGAATCTGTAGCGATTATTTCAAGCTCTGCATAAAGTAAAAAGTTCTGAATTAACCTTAATAACCGTTCACCCGACTGATGGATATCTTCTGCCATAGTCTTAATTTGATATCGTTCCAAACTTTCCCATTTCTCCATAATTAGTTGAGAAATATCCAGAATCCGATTTAGGGGTTTATCCATTTCATAGGGCAAATACAGTGTAATATGGCTGCGCAAATCATCCAGTTTTTTATCTTTTTGCAAATCAAGGGCAGCTTGTTTTTCCAATCGAGTAGTAATTGCTCCTAGTAGTTCTACTCTAGTAAATGGCTTAGTCAGATAATCATCTGCTCCTAATTCCATTCCTTGGCGCTGATCAGTTTTTTCAGCTCTAGCTGTGAGAAACATAAAAGGAATGGTTGCCGTATCAGGATGTTTGCGCAACGTCTGCAATACCTGATAACCATCAAGTTCTGGCATCATGACATCGCAAATAATCAAATCCGGCGATTCATGCTGGGCTAACTCGATACCAATCCGACCATTACTACCAGCAATCGCCTCAAAGTCCTCAGCCTCCAGTAACTCCAGTATATTTTCTCGTACTGAAGGTTCATCTTCAATTAACAGAATTTTTGTTCTTACCATTTTTTTGCGCTTTGTGAAACTAATCTAATTGACTTGAGGTAGTGGGAAAGCAATACCGCTATTGAGCAAACGTTTAAATTCCGGCGCTGGTAAAGCCCTACTAATCAAATGACCCTGAACTCGATCACATTTATGAGAATAAATAAAAGCCAATTCTTCTTGAGTTTCTACTCCTTCAGCAATCAGTTGTAGATTTAAACTTTTTGCCATTTGTATAATTGCCTTAGTAATAGCAGCCTGGTTAGGCTTATGCACAATATTACGGACAAAGCACTGATCAATTTTGAGAACATCAAAGGGGAATTGTTGTAAATAGCTTAATGAAGAATATCCGGTTCCAAAATCATCAATTGCAATTTCTAAGCCTAGGTTTTTTAACTCATTTAACTGACGAATAGCCGTCTCAGTGTTTTTGACTAGTATACTTTCAGTTAGTTCTAATTCTAGAGTTTGATAGGTTAACTCAGTTGACTGCAAAATCTTGACTAAATTATCGTAAAAATCCGGTTTGTTAAATTGACGACCTGATAAATTTACTGCTATACGGAAAGAGGTAAATCCATCATTTTGCCAGAGTTTAGCTTGCTGACAAGCCTGGTGTAATACCCATTCTCCAATGGATAAGATTAGACCGGTTTCTTCGGCGATCGGAATAAATTTTGCTGGGGGAACTAAACCGAGTTCTGGATGATGCCAACGTAAGAGAGCTTCAGCACCAACAATTTTTCCTGTCTCGAGACTGATTTGGGGTTGATAGTAAACCTGGAATTCTTCCCGTTCCAAAGCATAGCGTAAGCTACTCTGCAAGGTAAGATGATTTGAAGAATTGACATTCAAGGCACTGGTGTAAAACTGATATTGATCACCCCCCTGACGCTTTGCCTGAAGCATCCCCTGGTTGGCATGATTAAGTAATTGTTCAACGTCTTCACCATCACGGGGATAAATGGCAATACCAATACTGGCGGTGATAAAAACTTCTTGATCATCCAGAACGATAGTTTGAGAAAGGCTGTCAAGAATGCTTTGGACAACATTAATGACATCTTGTTTGTGTTGAGCTGTGGCTATAATAACGGCAAATTGATCGCCATTTAAACGAGCAACTGTATCCTTAATATCCACACAATCAGCGAGGCGTTGAGCAACAAATTTTAGTAAATAGTCTCCCCAAAAATGACCGAAATTATTGTTAACTTGATTAAACCGATCTAAACCCAAAGATAGAAAGGTAACCAGTTTTTGATTATCGTCGATGTGTTGTTTTACTTGCTTAAACCGTTCTCGCAAGGACAGCCGATTAGGTAGGTTGGTCAAGCTGTCATGGTGGATCAAGTAATTGAGTTTATTTTTAGCTTCCTGAAGTTCAGTATTGTAATGCTTATGAACAGCAGCTTTTTTTTTGAGTCTACTGGAAATTGACCCTAGAAGTTCGGCTCTAGTAAAGGGTTTGGTAATATAGTCGTCTGCCCCTAGTTCCATACCCTGACGAAAATCATTTTTAGCAGCCTTTGCTGTTAAAAAAATAAAAGGAACTGTTGCCATCATTGAGTCTTGACGCAGGGATGTTAAAACACTGTAACCGTCCATTTCCGGCATCATGACATCACAGATAATTAAATCTGGGATAGTTCCTTTCGCTAAATTAACACCAACACGACCATTTTCTGCTCCAATGACATCAAACCCTTCAGCATCCAGGAGTTCTATAATGTTTTCCCGGACAAACTCTTCATCTTCAATCACTAATATTTTTCTCATCATTAATTTGATAGTAAGTAATATATTGGCAGGGTTACAGTAAACGTTGTACCGACAGTTACCTCACTTTCTAGATCAATTTGACCTTGGTAGATATCGAGACACTTTTTGACAATTGTCAATCCTAAGCCAGTGCCGGTAATTGTCCCGACATTTGTACCGCGATGAAAGGTCTCAAATAGTAGTTCTTGGTCTTCTTCAGGAATACCAATACCTTGATCGCTGATTTTAAAGATAGCCTGATTGGCAGAGCAAGTGAGTTGAAGCTCAACCGTGCTACCATTGGGAGAATACTTAAGTGCATTACTCAGCAAATTCTCCAAAATTTGCCTAAGCAATTTTTCATCCATATACGGTCTGGTGGATGATAAGGAACTAGCCGAATTATTTTTTTCATGATTACTTCCTAATTCATTACCAAAATTTTCTAAGTTATAACTAAAATTTATTATGTGATTATTTCGATCATAAAGCTGATTTTTGTTAATTAAATCTGTGCAAAAATCTTCTAAGTCTATCGGGTTTAAATTTAACTCTATCTTCCCAGATTCTACCTTGCCAATCAGCAATATATCATTCAAAAGTCTGGTCATATGCTGAACCATTTTTTGAATGCGATTTAGGTGATTATTCTTCTTATTTTCTGACCATTTATTACCGTAATGTTCCAGTAACTCTGCTGATGAAAAAATCGTTGTTAGAGGAGTACGAAATTCGTGAGATGTCATGGTAATAAACCGAGATTTTAGCTCCCCAAGTTGTTTCTCTTTAGCCAGTGCATTGAGAATTTCTAATTCTGTTTGTTTCCGTTTAGTGATATCTCTATCAACCCCTCGATAACCACAAAACTTGCCAAGACGATCAAAAATTGGTACACCACTGGTTTCCAGAACCACTGACTGACTATTTTTGTGAATTCTGGTATTTTCCAAGTTGCTAAAGGGGTGTTTTAAAACGGTAAAGGAAGCCAAAATTTTCATCACACGTTTTGCCTCTTCCTGTGACATTAAGTCAAAGGGAGTTTTGCCAACTACTTCTGATGGTTCATAACCGAGTAAGTCCCAGACTTTGGGACTAGCGTAGGTATAGACAGCATTTTCATCCATCTCCCACATCCAATTACTACTAATTTCTACGACATTACGAAACCGCTCTTCACTCTGCCGTAACTGCTCTTCTGCCTTCTGGCGCTCAATAATCTCCCCCTTGAGTGCTTGGTTCGCTTTCCTCAGAGCAGCAGTACGTTGTTGAACTCTGACTTCCAAAGCATCATTGACTTGTGCTAGGGTCAGTTGTGCTTCAATACGCTCAGTGATATCCTGGACAATAACAGCAACTTCATCTAACCCACTTTTAACAATACGAGCCTCAAAGTAGCGGAGTTTACCATCTTGTCTGACTGGGGACTCAATAACTTGCATCTCATCACTTTCTAGGGCTATTTCCACATGCTCCCAAATTAATCCTGCTACCTCAGTGGGTAAACAGTTATGTAAATGTTTCCCAATACAGTTATTGGTGAGAAACAGCACAGGGTTTTCAATGGCAGCTTTCCAATCCAAGTAAAAGCCATCCCGATTAACACGAAAGATTACATCTGGTATAGCTTCTAAGAGGGCTCGGTTTCTAGCCTCGCTTACTTTTAGTGCAGACTCTTTTTGTTTAAGTTCTTGGCTTTGTTTTTGATAGAGTTGCTCAAGTTCTTGGTGGGTTAGAGCAATGGCAAAATGATCGGCGATCCCTCGGATGAAGGCAATTTCTTGGACTGTCCATTCTCGTTCGTGATCGCACTGATACAAGGTCATACTACCCAGACAAGACTGCCCATGCAGCAGTGGCACCATCATGATGGCACGGATGTCACATGGTATGCTTAACTCCTTCAGTTCTGGTGGGAGTTTTCCCTCCGATTCAGGAATAATCAACGGTTTGCCCTGAGCTAGCCAGGAGTGATAACTCTCAAAGAGGTGGCGAAATACCTCGATCAGACATGGCTCGGCTCTACTGTGCACTGATTGGGTAATGGGAAAGCTAACTTGATGAGTTGCCATAGCTGGAGGGTCGTGAGTGGGAAACATTAAACAGCCACTCACTTGCAAGATTTGATGTAATTGATTAGCTATGGTAGGTAGCAATTCATTGAGGACTAACGTCCTCCTTGTAACCTGGGCAATCTGGTTAATCATTTCCGCTTGGACTTTCAAGAGGTAATAGTCCACTCTTTGATGTCCAGTGCTCGATTCCATGGGTGCATGCTCAGGTAACATAACCAATAAAATTAGCTAAGAGCGGAACTGTCTAGCCTAGACTAGACATAGATTCAGCCATCAACTCAACGCTGTACCATAATTTTCAGCCCATCCCCACCAATCAATTCGGGGGATTTGAGGTCAGTTGTCCATTGTCAGTTGCGCACGCAGCTACTAGCTTTTAGTTATGGGCTAAGTGCTAATTACCTGTTGCAACTGACCATTGACCACTGACCATTGCAAGGCGTCGATTCATGCCCATACCAAGAAAATAGGGGCAACACTCGCCGCCCAACCTTAGGTGATGGTAAGATACTAAATCACCCGATGATGCCTAAATTGTTGCACAGTCTTAATTTCTAGCCCTCGTGGAAACTACGGTGTCTTAGCTAGTTTGTCTATCTTGACACCTGTAAATTCACGAACAGTTAGTGTATCATTGGTCTTTGGTGATTGGTTATGGGTCAAAGCGCGTCCCTCAGCCAGATTAGCCCTAGGTCTTACCCGTTCGCGCCACTGTCGCCCCTTGGGCGAAGGGAAGTGTGAGATGATGAGTCAAAGGAGACTATGGCTGTAGACTACTGACACAAAAAACCTTCGTATACTATGGAAGCTTATACCCTTCAATTGAACCGGATGACATCTTCTGTCTGACTCAGATGAGAGGTATCTCCATTAAGTTCCATCACCCACTGTTTTTCTTGGCGCACTAGTTTAACTAAACAGCACAAGGATGCTTTAATGTCTTGTGTGGCACCAACTAGTCCCTGAGTGGTTCCAACTACTGATGGTCCGTGACCAACCAGTAGTAAATCTTCTGAAAATTGAGCGGTGATACGTTGTGCCGTTTCACCTGTTCGTTTGAGTAAAGCAACACTTGTTTCTGGATATTCAGGGATTACACAGGAAATATAACTGGTGTCAATTCGCTGAAACTGCTTGTGCAATACTTCATAAGGCAGTCTTTCTGGTTCAGTTGCCATCCACTCAGGATTGAGCCATTCACTTAAACCCAACTCTAGCTTAATAGGTAAATCCAGAATTTCTGCGACTTGGTTAGCCGTTTGGACAGTTCGTAAAAAGGGAGAGGCGAATATATGCTTAATTCCTTTTCCTACAAGGCGTTGACCCAGTTGCGCTGCTTGCAGTTCCCCATCTCCTGAAAGGGGTGGATCATAGGGTCGCTCTGCCATGTTGAACCATTCGGGGTTAACAAAGTCAAGGCGGTTTCCGTGTCTGGCAATCCAAACTGTTTGGGTCATCTTACCTTACACCCTCTTCGGGAATTTAGTTAAGTTATGTTAAATTTATTAAAATAATTTAACTCAAATCCCACAAAGCTTATCATCTGGTTTGGAAAACCAGCATGGTTTGCTTTAATTTTCTTAATTTAAATCTCACTGATAACGCCATCGAATCCAATGAAAACCGCTCAGGACTCTACAGATTTAGTTCGTACCTATTTAAAGGAAATTGGTCGTGTACCATTACTGACCCATGAGCAGGAAATTTTTTACGGGAAAAAGGTTAAGCAGTTAACAACCTTAAAGGAAGTCAAAGAGTCCCTTGTCCAACAGCTGGGTCGTGAACCTACGTTTTCTGAGTGGGCAACAGCATCTTGCCTAACCGATTCTGAGTTAAAGTCTAGCATCGCTGTTGGTGAATCCGCTAAACGCAAGATGGTGGAAGCCAATTTGCGATTGGTGGTGGCAGTGGCAAAAAAATACATTAAGCGTAATCTCGAGTTGCTGGACTTGATTCAAGAGGGAACCATCGGCTTGCAGCGGGGTGTAGAAAAATTTGACCCTACCAAAGGCTATCGTTTTTCTACCTACGCCTACTGGTGGATAAGGCAGGCAATTACTCGTGCGATCGCTGAAAAAGGGCGCACGATTCGCCTTCCTATCCATATTACCGAGAAGTTAAACAAAATCAAAAAAGCCCAGCGCCAACTTTCCCAAAAGCTGGGACGAACAGCTACTATCTCAGAATTGGCAATTGAGTTGAACCTAACACCATTACAATTGCGGGAGTACTTCGAACAAGCACGTCAACCCCTCTCTTTGGAGTTGCGAGTGGGGGATAACAAAGATACAGAATTGGTTGAGTTGCTCGAAGACACCGGTCCAGGACCAGAAGACTTTGTGACTCAATCGTTAATGCAGCTAGACTTAGAGAAATTCATGGATGATTTGACACCGCAGCAGAGGCAGGTGTTGAGACTCCGTTATGGCTTGGCAGAGGACGAACCAATGACATTAGCCAAAATTGGTCAACACCTCAACATCAGCCGTGAACGAGTGCGACAAATCGAACGAGAAGCGATCGCTAAACTTCGTAAGCGTCAAGGGGATATGCGGGAATATATCCCAGCTAGTTAATTTTTTCTGAGTCGGTTTAGTCATTAGTGATTAGTGATTAGTGATTAGCTACAATCACCAATGACTAATGACCAATAGGTGAGAAAATCAGATCCTAGATGGTTCGGTTCCACCTACTTTGCCATGGTCACTTGCCTGTTAAAGTAATTACAAATACGAAGCAGTAGAGCTAAACAGATAAACGTCATCATTGGCTGCCGACTCTAGTAGAAAAACCGGAATTAGCCATCGCTAGGAGGTAAAACGGTGAATAACGCATCCAATCCCAATCATGTTCCTGAATTCTTTGATAAAGATTCTGACAATAATTTACTTTGGCAGTATGTTCAATCAATGAGTCCAGAAACCATTACCCAGCTGTCTAGACCAACGTCTTCGGAAGTCTATCAGGTGATGGAAAACAATATTATGGGAATGTTGGGAAACTTGCCTTCCCAAGACTTTGGCGTAACTATCAGTACTAGCCGTGAGAATCTAGGTCGCCTTTTGGCTTCAGCCATGGTTAGCGGCTATTTTCTTAGGAACGCTGAACAACGTATGGTTTTTGACAAGTCTTTGCAAATAGCTGAATCTCAATCTCTGGAGGAAGATTAGTCAAACCTTGGCCTAAAAGGGCTGAATCTATAGATTTTTGAGAGAAAATGCCCAATCGAATATCGGCAGATCATCACCTGAGTCTGTCGGTTTCCATTATTGATGAACAACGAAGATCACTCTTGGAGTGGTATGCCAGAGCTGGTCGAGATTTACCTTGGCGACGAAGTAGGGAACCCTATAGCATCTGGGTGTCTGAAATTATGCTACAGCAAACCCAGGTCAAAACGGTCATTCCCTACTATCACCGCTGGATGGAGCAATTTCCCACCCTCGAACATCTGGCATCTGCTGAATTACAGGAAGTCCTCAAAGCTTGGGAGGGTCTGGGATATTACTCCCGTGCTCGCAACTTGCATGCCTGTGCTAAAGTAATTATGCAGTGTCATGGTGGTGTTTTTCCCCAAGAGCTGAGCCAGGTTTTAGCATTATCAGGGATTGGTAAAACAACAGCAGGTGGTATTCTAAGCGCTGCCTTCAATCAGCCAGTGGCGATTCTCGATGGTAATGTTAAACGAGTAATAGCACGATTGGTAGCATTGTCCATACCACCTGCCAAAGCTACTCAACAATTATGGAAGCTATCAGAAGCTTTACTGGATCATCAACATCCCCGAGATTTTAACCAAGCACTAATGGATTTGGGAGCAACTATCTGTACTCGGAAAACTCCCAATTGTCCTGATTGTCCCTGGAAATCTTACTGTCAGGCTTACAATCATGGTATTCAATCTGAAATACCTATGCGTGAACCATCTTCTCCTCTACCCACAAAAAATATCGGTGTCGCTGTGATCTGGAACGACCAGGGACAAATTCTAATCGACCGCCGACCTGCAAAAGGCTTATTGGGTGGTCTTTGGGAGTTTCCTGGTGGCAAAATTGAGCTTGGTGAAACTGTTCCGGAATGTATTAAACGCGAAATTCAGGAAGAATTGGGCATTGAGATTGAGGTTGGGGAACACCTGATCACAATCAATCACGCCTACAGCCACTTTCGTGTTGTGCTAAGTGTACACCACTGTCGCCATCTCAGTGGTGTTCCCCAACCTATTGAATGTGATGAGATTCGCTGGGTCACCTTAGATGAAGTAGATCAGTTTCCCTTCCCCAAAGCCAATACTCAGATTATTGCGGCTTTGCGCTCTCAAGAGGGGAGAAACTATGAAGTATGAAGTGTCACTGCTAGTTGTGGGTAAAGTGTAAGCTCAGGTTTCTCGCATTTAACTTTTGGAACTCTGAGACTGAATCCCTGATAGTAGCTTAGCTCACTTCTCATAATTATGAGATGCAGTAAAGCGCGATTACCTGATCGATTCAACTGATAAAGCGCTTTCAACCTTAAACCTTTTACCTTCAACCCCATTTCCTATCGATAAATCGGTAAGGTGAAGTGAAAACAGCTGCCACCCTTGATAGGTGAATCCACCCAAATGCGACCATAGTGGGCACGGATAATCTTTTGACATAGGGCTAAGCCCAAGCCATAGCCTTCTATAGCTTCGTCTCGCTTAAGGCGGAAGTGGTCTTCAAAAATGCGATCGCGATTTTCTTGTGGTATACCAGGACCATCATCGCAAACGCTGACTTGAACTTTCTGGGTAGTACGGTGGATGCTAGACACAGCAATTTTTCCCCCTTTGGGAGTATATTTAATGGCATTATCCAGCAGGTTAATTAGCACCTGACGCACCAATTCTTCATCGCCGTAGACAGGAGGCAAGTCTTGTGGTATGTCGGTTTGCAGAACCTGAGCCTTGAGCTGAAACTGTTCGTGCATCTGAACTAGAACGTCTTGGCAAAGTCTGCCCAAATTCAGTTTATGAGGTCGGATGTTGAATTCAGCATTACTTCCCTTCCTAGCTTGCAGCAGATCCACCACCATCCGGTTGATAGTGCGCAATTGATTACGAGCTTGCTCAAACAGCCGTTCCTTTAGCTGTGGCGTCAGCCCACGTTTTCTACCATTCTGGGCGACTGGTTGCTCTAGCTGTAGGGTTTCCAAGGCAATGGATACTGCTGTCAAAGGACTACGCAAGTCGTGAGCTAACATGGATATGACTTGGTCTTTAAATTGCAGCTGCTCAAGCAATTCTTCTCTATCTTTCTTGAGGCGAAAGACTTCGTCAGAGAGTCGAATCAGTTCCAAGGCACAAGCCAGGGAACCAGCTGCCTCTGGTGATGTCTCAGCGGAAGAGTTAGATGAGCGAACAGTTGGTTGTAAAGGGAATCCTTGGGTAAGTTGGGTTTGGTTTTCTTCTAGAGATCGTTGCCAGCGGGGCCACCAGCTCTTTAGCTGGGCAACTAGATTACTACCTGCAAGGGTTTGTTTGGGTTTCGGATTAATCTTAATCAGTGCTGGGGTTGCTACTAGCTTAAAGTGTTCAGCTAGGTAGGGTTGTTCCCCAACATCCACAACCTTTAGTTCAAAGGGATACTCTGTCTTAAGAGTTTCCAGATAATGGTGGATAGACTGGAGCTGTTTACGGGAACCGGGACGTTCATCGACAAACAGCAGCAGTTGTAGAAAGGTTGGGGAGTTAGTGTGTGTTTGTGTAGCTGCCTGCATGCAATTTGGTGTTAGCACTCTTAACCAATAAGGCTGGAATAAGACTAAGATTTGTTATTTTTTGTTGGTGATGTGTGCTTCCTTACAATTTAATGTCTATTTTATTATTTTATAGTCTCGTTACTAACCAGCCCTTTTCTGGCACAATCCCTGTCTATTTGAGACTAAAATCTTAAAATAATGTAACATTATCGCCGATTGCGTCAGTTCTCCTTTAACAATCTATCCACGGCTGCTACTTGATCATGGCTATTGGCTACCTTGCTCTTGTCCTTCACGCCCATTTACCGTTTGTTAGGCATCCAGAAAGTGATTATGTTCTAGAAGAAGAGTGGCTATTTGAAGCCATTACTGAAACCTATATTCCCCTACTACATGTTTTCGAGGGATTAAAGCGGGATGGGATTGACTTCAAAATAACCATGAGTATGACACCACCTTTGGTGTCGATGCTACGGGATCCACTTCTACAAGAACGTTATGAGCGCCATCTGTCACTGCTCGAAGAACTAGCCAACAAGGAGGTTGAGCATAATCAGCATAATGGTCATATCCGTTACCTAGCCCAACATTATGTTCAAGAGTTCAGCGCCATTCGCCAAACATGGATACACTATGAAAGGGATTTAGTCAAGGCATTTAAAAAATTTTTAGACAGTAATAACCTGGAAATTATCACCTGCGGTGCTACCCATGGCTATTTTCCTCTGATGAAGATGTATCCCCAAGCAGTTTGGGCTCAAATTCGGGTGGCTTGTGAACATTATGAGCAAAACTTTGGCTGTCGCCCCAAGGGCATCTGGTTACCGGAATGCGCTTACTACGAAGGGATGGAGGAGATGCTAGCAGATGCTGGTTTGCGCTATTTTCTGATCGATAGTCATGGTATTCTCTACGCTCGTCCCCGACCACGGTTTGGTACCCATGCCCCCATTTATACTGAGACAGGAGTTGCTGCCTTTGGTCGTGACCATGAGTCATCCCAGCAGGTGTGGTCTTCGGAAGTTGGGTATCCAGGGGATCCAGTATATCGGGAATTTTACAAGGATTTAGGCTGGGAAGCAGATTATGATTACATTAAACCTTATATTATGCCCCATGGCCAGCGGAAGAATACGGGTATAAAGTATCACAAAATTACAGACCGTGGTACAGGATTAGGGGAAAAGCAACTGTATGATCCGTATTGGGCAAAAGACAAAGCTGCGGAACATGCTGGAAATTTCATGTTTAATCGCCAGCAGCAGGTTAAACATCTAGCAGCAATGATACAGCGTTCTCCAATTGTGGTGTCTCCCTATGACGCAGAGTTATTTGGTCACTGGTGGTACGAGGGTCCTTGGTTTCTGGATGTCTTGCTCCGTAAGTCGTGGTATGACCAGAACACCTATGAAATGACTCATTTGGCAGATTATTTGCGGAATCATCCGATCCAACAAGTCTGTAAGCCTTCTCAATCTAGCTGGGGGTATCAGGGGTTCCATGAATACTGGCTCAATGAAACCAATACCTGGATTTACCCTCATCTGCACAAAGCCACAGAACGGATGATTGAGCTGTCAAGGTTGGAAGCTACAGATCAGTTGGAGTGGAAGGCATTAAATCAAGCAGCGCGAGAGTTACTACTAGCGCAATCGTCAGACTGGGCATTTATTATGCGCACCGAGACAATGGTCCCTTATGCAGTTAGACGAACGCGATCGCATTTGATGCGGTTTAATAAGCTTTACGATGATATCAAGCTGGGCAAGATTGATGCTGGCTGGCTGGAGAAAGTCGAGGAGATTGACAATATCTTTCCCAAGATTAACTATCGCGTCTATCGTCAAGCTTGAATTATCCCCACACAATCGTTGGAAGATACAAGAAGATACAATAGTTAACGTTCCCTAAGCCAATCAAAATCCATGACGCCTTCTGAGTTAGATACTGCTCCCCAGGAAAATTTGGATACTCTCAAAGACCCTGACAGTTATCTCGACGAGGTACCTAATGATGTCGAGATGTCTCTGTTCGACCATTTAGAGGAGTTGCGAAAGCGGATTTTTTACTCGCTGATTGCTGTATTCTTGTCCATGGCTGGCTGCTTTGTGGCAGTTAAGCCAATTGTTCAGTTGCTGGAAATTCCAGCTAGGGGGGTCAAGTTTCTGCAACTGGCTCCAGGGGAATACTTTTTTGTGTCCTTGAAAGTGGCTGGCTATAGTGGCTTACTGGTAGCTAGTCCTTTTATTCTATACCAAATCCTTCTATTTGTTTTACCAGGGTTGACTCGCCGGGAGCGACGCTTCATCGGACCTGTGGTTTTAGGATCAACAGTTCTGTTTTTCCTAGGCTTGGTATTTGCCTACATTGCTCTAATTCCTGCCGCTCTGAATTTCTTTATCAGTTACGGAGCAGATGTAGTAGAGCAGTTGTGGTCAATTGATAAGTATTTTGAATTTGTCTTACTGTTGATGTTTAGTACTGGATTGGCATTTCAAATCCCAGTTATTCAAATGTTACTGGGGTTTTTGGGAATTGTTTCTTCCAAGCAAATGCTTTCTGGTTGGCGCACAGTTGTCCTAGGAGCAGCTATCTTGGGAGCAGTGCTGACTCCTTCGACAGATCCTCTCACTCAAAGTTTACTGGGGGGTGCTGTACTTGGTCTGTATTTTGGTGGGATTGGAATGGTGAAGTTGGTGGGTAAATAATATTAAGTCGGGTTAATCAACGCGCTATCAAAACTACTATTGTGCTTCTAAATCGAATCTTTATAATACAAGTGTTAGGATTTATGGAATAGTAATATAATGTTCAATGATCAATTAATAACTAACTATCTTTAGCATTATTGTCGCTAATTAATAATAGTCATAAGTTCTGGCAAAACCCTTAATTATGACTATTTATCAAAAGATAATAAAGGCTCTTCGTCACAATTTGATGCTAATTTTAATTTCGCTTATGCTGAAAGCTTTACTGGAAATTACTTTAACAGTTAAAAAACTGTTTATCAAGTCAAATAATTGCCCAGTAAGGCGATAATAGATTTCGGCGGTTATTTAGCATAATATCTATGGAAGAGCCATTATTAATGTATGTAAAAACGTAGCCTACTACAGATAATTAATATCGATAGTTACTATTAGTTAACTGTCTCAGTTCACCGCCAATCGTCCCAATTCTGATTAAAGATGGACGTGTCTGGGAAAGCGGTGGGATTACCGTTTTTTTCCAACTGCTGGCGTAGAGCTTGGAGTTCGGTTTGTTGCAGGAGGGGTTCTTGTATAAGCTGGTAAGGTGCTATCCCAGTTTTTAAGGAAAAAGCAGCGGTTGTACCAGCAGCAGCACCGGATGACCATTCAAAGGAATGCACCCGATAAGCAGCAGCGGCAATGTGACTGGTAGCAATACTTTTACCTGCTACTAAGAGGTTGTCAATTTTCTGGGGAATTATTGCTCGCAGGGGGATTTGGAACGGATAGGCTTGACCTGCTCCCCGCCGTTCCCCTTGACGCTCGGTATTTCCTGGGGTTTCTGCTGGACTTAGGGTCATACAGGGATGAAAGTCGATGGCATAGTGACCAATACCCACAGAATCAGGATAGATAGTAGAGCGACTGCGTTGACTGACTTGATCTGGCTGAATTTTGCCTTGAATCACAGAGGGGGCTTCTAATCCAGCCAGTACTGCCCACAAGCGGCGATATTCATCTGGTGAAAGGGTCTGCCGATAATACTCATCCTGGTAGTCACGGCGGGAAATATCTACTTCTGATATGGTAAAGCCTTGAGGATAGCCAAAGGAAGGGCGTCCAATAATCCGCCTCCCTTCCCGTATATAGGGATACTTAGACAACCCATGCATAGTCCCCATCGGAGAATCTAACCCGCTTAGATAGCGGTGATTGGGATGAGGCTCTTTTACCCCATCCCCAAGCTGGGAGTCGGTAGTTCCTGCCACTAGCCAATAGTAATAACCGAGAGCGTTTTCTTCTCCTTTCCGTAGACTTTCCGTACGCAAGCCTCCCATCCAGCCACCGGGAGCCAGTTGACCACTGGTTCGTAATTGGCGACGGGTGTACACTAGATTATCTTCTGAAGTGCCAGGACGATAATCATTACCCCATGTCCAGTTTTGCATGGAAATGTCTCCTGGAGTGGGAGCAGTAACCCCCCATCGGATCCGTTTACCCCGCTTAGAACTCCAAATTCGCCGATAGGTGAATACTCCTTCAAAGTCGGCTAGCCGCTGTAATTCATAGCTGTAGTAGGGTTGGTATTGCGGGTAAAAGGAGGGCATTTCTTGGGTTTGAGGCTCCTTGGTTTGCTCCATGGCAAAGGTGTAGGTAAAGCCTTGGGTGCAATAGGGGTCGTCAGTAGCACTAGATGCGGAAGGGTTTAGGTAGGAGCGGGAGTCAATCCCCAACTGGTAGGGAACGTCAGCTAGGGCAATAATTTCACCAGTTTCTGTTGCATCGATAATATACCAATTAGAACTATTGTCTTGGCTCTGTTGGGGGACAATGCGCAAAATGCTTTTCTCAAACCGGGAGGAATTCTCGTAGCTATACCAATCTTCAATGGTTTGAGATAGGGGAAAGGTGTTCAGGGCAGGAGCATCAGCAGTACTTTTGTGTTGAATAGCAATCACACTGTCAATGGTTTTGCCATCAGGGCTAATCTCTAGTTCCTTAACTACAGTAGAGGGAAACCATTTTAATCTCCCTTTTCCCCGTTTGGCCGCCTTTCGTAAAATATTAAACAGGATTTGGTGAGCATCACGGGGTAGAAAACAGGATTCGCTTACCCAGCAGTCCCCAGGATTGAGTTGACGGTAGTAGCGTTTAATGCGATCGCGTAATTCTAGATAGCCCTTAGGATAGAACAAACGCGATCGCTGAGTGGGTCGTTCATCCAGAGCAGAGGTTCCTTGGGCAGAAATTTGTCCCCCTACCCAGTCGGTAATCTCAGTTAAGCACACTGTTTGCCCTGCCAATAAGCCTTCATAGGCAGCCGCCGCACCAGCTAATCCTCCTCCAATCACTAAGATTTCACAGGTTTCGGTTTGGTCTGGAGTTCTAGGGGGAGCTGCTATACCAGGAGATGGAGTCAACCCTAGTAATGATATGAATAGGGAAATACGGACCAGCGATCGCTTCATGATACGAGATACTTAGTAAAATCTTTGAGATAAATTACCCTAACTCATCAATATTGTCATCTCCCAAACGTTGTATCAATTATGCCATGGCATATCAAAGCACCCGAAAAATATAGGGGTAGCGATAGGGCTGATTAGGATTTTCCAGCACCTTCACTAAGGCAATTATGGGCATAATTAGACTTACAAGACCTAATATAATTAGCAGCGGAATCCCAATAATCACCACAGCCAGTATCAAAAAAATCACCACATATATATAAAGGCAAATGTGAAAATTCAGAGCTTCTTTGGCATTTTCTTTGACCAGTGACATACTCCCACACTGACTTTTACAAGTTCAGTGTGGGCTTCTTTCCAACTCCACCTACCGGTTCGGATACTCGGAAAGCTTTACTCCCGACGGAATGCCCTACCGCCAACTTTAATATATTAATTGCCGCATTTACATCACGATCCTCGGTATAACCGCAATGAGAACAAGAGTGGATGCGGTCTTTTAGTTTTTTGGGTACCTTTTTTCCACAGTTGGAACAGTTCTGGCTGGTATTTCTGGGATTTACTGCGACTGTAACCAAACCAGCATTCTCGGCTTTGTTTGATAGTATCGACAGAAATTGTCCCCAGCCAGCATCATGAATAGATTTAGCTAAGTTAGATTTAGCCAGTCCCTTGATATTTAGTCTTTCATGAGCAACTAGATCGTGATCATCTAGTAAGTTTTTTGCTGTTTTAAAATGAAAGTTTTTTCGGGTATCAGCTACCTTTTTATGAGCCTTACCCAGTTTCTTGACAGCCCTTTTCCTATTATTACTGCCTTTTTTTGATCTACTAACAGCTTTCTGGATTTTCTTTAGTCGTTTTTGAGCTTTTATATAATATTTAGGAATCGGGACTTCTGTGCCATCAGATTTGACTAGGAATGACTTAAGACCCATATCTATCCCAATGGGATTTGACACTTGTTCTATCTGAATTAGTTCAGGAACCGAATCATCCTGTAACGATAATGTTACATAGTATCCATCAGCCTTGCGTGTAACTGTTGCAGTTTTAATTTTGAACCCTTTTGGAATCGGCCTATGGTAGATCATCTTGACCCATCCAAACTTGGGAAGGTTAAATTTGTTGCCCCGGATAGGGTTTTTAGAGAAAGCGGAAAAAACTAAAGATTTATACCTGCTTTTACTTTTGAATCTAGGTCTGCCACTTCTTTTTCCATTAGAATCACCTTTTAAAAACCTTTTAAAAGCAAGATCAACTCGTTTGACGCAATCCTGTAAAACATTAGCATGGATGGCCTTATACCACTGCCTGTCTTTTTTTAATTGAGGTAGAGTCCTTTTCTGAGAGTAGTAGTCGGGATTGTCTCGCAATTCAGGCAAATAACAAACCAAAGGACATGAGTTAATGGAACAACGATTCTGTTCATACCAATTGAATCTATCAGCAAGAAAATAGTTGTACTGGTGGCGCAACATATCTAGCCACCTCTCTATTTCTGCTTCTTGCCTCTTAGTCAATCTCAAGCGATATTGGTACGCTGTCCGCATTGACTCCTCCTTTTTTTCGACCTAGTATTAGGTTAGCAGTTGTGGCGACAGGTGTCAACCTAATATGAAAAATCAAAAGCTTGTAGTTAGAGTTACCGAATTTGAGAAAAAGCAGTTACAAGAAGAAGCCGACAGGAGGGGGATGACCTACTCCGAGTTACTCAGAAGCTTCATAGCTCGTCTTCCTCTCCCAAAAGACTCTGTGCAAAATTCCTCCCGGAGATGAAACCTTAGAAGAG
>NZ_CEYLVT010000103.1:9691-25608 GCF_982860115.1 Moorena sp. | reverse complement strand
AGGCAATAGGCAATAGGCAATAGGCAATAGGCAATAGGCAATAGGCAATAGGCAAAAGTTTTTCAGCTTGTATCAATGTCCTAACTTTAATGCGTAGTGCTATAACAAGGAACTTCGGATCAGGGAAAGGGTAATCGAAATTGCGTAGTCTTATAGGGCTCAATCGCTCTTTGATACTGTTCCCTTGTCCGAAGTTTACTGTTACTTGTTTATAGTCATCCTATTTTCAGATTAAATCCTGCGATTATCCATTACTAAATCTATAAAAAATCACAGAATAATTGTAAATTTAAATCAATTTATAATTAATACTTTATCTGAGGCTAGATAATGCTAATTATCCAAAAGTATGGTGGGACGTCGGTTGGTTCAGTTGAAAGAATTAAAGCAGTTGCCCAGCGGGTGAAGCAAACAGTCCAAAATAATAATAATGTGGTGGTAGTGGTTTCGGCGATGGGTAAAACCACTGATGATTTGCTCGGTTTATCGAAGGCAGTCTCGACTAATCCCAGTGCTCGGGAGATGGATATGCTTCTGTCTACTGGAGAACAAGTATCAATTGCTTTGCTGAGTATGGCATTGCAGGAATTGGGACAACCGGCTATTTCTTTAACTGGGGCACAAGTAGGAATTATTACTGATGCTGAACACGGTCGTGCCAGAATTTGGGAAATTCAGCCAAAGCGAATTCAGCACTATCTTAATCAAGGAACAGTGGTAGTTGTAGCTGGATTTCAGGGTATGAGCAGTGGTGATAACTTTGAAATTACTACTCTAGGACGTGGGGGTTCAGATATATCAGCTGTGGCGTTAGGGGCTGCTTTAAAAGCAAATTTGTGCGAAATTTATACTGATGTTCCAGGCATTTTTACAACTGATCCTCGGATTGTACCAGAGGCACAATTAATCCCAGAAATTACTTGTGATGAAATGCTAGAGTTAGCGAGTTTAGGGGCAAAGGTGCTACATCCTAGGGCGGTAGAGATTGCTCGTAATTATGGCGTACCTTTGGTTGTACGTTCAAGCTGGAACAATGCACCAGGAACTAAGATAATTTCTCCGATACCTAAACCTCGTTCTCTGAAAGGGTTGGAGATTAACAAGGCAGTATATGGGGTGGAATTGGAGACAAATCAGGTAAAAGTAGCCCGATGGCAAGGGCGGGATCGTTTAGGGGTAGCGGCAGGGTTATTTGGTGAGATTGCTCGTGACAATCTGGATGTTAATCTGATTATTCAGTCAATTCAGGAGGACAATGGTAAAGATATTGCGTTGACAGTACTGAACAGAGGTTTCGATCGCGTAGCGTGGCCTATGGTCAATCAAGCTGAGACTTTAGGAGCTCCAGGGAGTGAAACTAAACTCAAAGAGTTGATTACTTCTGCAGAGCTAGAGGTGATGGTAGAGCAGAACATGGCAACAGTGGCAATTACTGGGACTGGTATGATTGGACGTCCTGGGGTTGCAGCTAAAATGTTTTCTACTCTAGCAGAGGCGGGAGTTAATATTGAGATGATTTCTACCTCTGAGTTGAAGATCACCTGTGTGATTAATGCTGAGATATGCGATCGCGCTGTTGCTGCTTTGTGTCAGGCTTTTGAGATTGATCGTTCTGTAGTGCTCGGACCTGATTCAATTCAGGAGTTTTCTCCCGGTTCAACCCCATCCCCAGTATGCGGTGCTGTGGTTGATCTCAACCAAGCTTGTATCACAATTCGCCATATCCGAGATCAACCGGGAATGGCAGCAAAAGTCTTTGGACGACTGGCACAAGAAAATATTAGTGTTGATATGATTATTCAGTCTCAACGCTGTCATAGGTTTAATGATATCCCCAGCTGTGATATTGCGTTTACGGTGGCTCAAGCTGATGCTGAAGCAGCATTCATGGCTTTAAAAGCGTTAGCACTAAGTATTGGTTGTGGGGAGATTCTAGTGGATACAGAAATCGCTAAAGTTAGTCTAGTTGGGGGTGGTATGGTTGCACAACCAGAGGTTGTGGCTCAGTTTTTTGAGGCATTAGCACAACAGCAAATAACTATTCAGATGATTACAAGTTCGGACACTAAAATTAGTTGTGTGGTTGCTCAAGAAGAAGGAGTTAAGGCTTTAAATGCGGTGCATAAGGGGAGCATCCCGGTGCTTAAAAACTATCCCCAAACCCTCAAGGGTTTGGCTACACCAGCAAAGCCTAGCTACGCAGGGTAATAAGTCGGTTAATTAGTCGGACACAATTATAGCGCTACGCGCAAGGTCTTTAGGCAAGAGGCAAGAGGAAAAAGTTGACGTGCATTAGCGCACTTTTAGATGACTTTGTACAAGTAAAATTAACAATTGTAGTGTTAGATATTGGCCAGAAGTCAGATGGGTCTCCAACACCGTCTGGTAGAATTGTTAGCGTAGGGTGGCCGTTCGCGTAGCGTGGCCTAAAGGCCAAAAGGCCAGGAAACATATTTGCTTTGGGGGAGGCTACAGAGACCTCCCGATTTTTTGGGCTTAGGGTTGCCTTAAACCATTATTCTCTCTAGTTTACAGCTCCCTTTTCACCCCTTGATTACTCTAAACTACAGGATAAATCAACATGTCTTTAACATCTCGATTCATGTCGATTATTTCTAGCATCTGAAAGTTTAAAAAAGCGTTATTCAAAATAGTCAGTAGGAAAAGCTGAAGTCTTCTTCACGTATGTTATAAGGTCTCCATATTGTTTCTTTGAAAAGGCAAGCCCCTCTAACAGTAAGGGATTATTGCCTTATCCCAAATTTTTGATGAGGCGAAAACCAATGTGAGTGGTTCCAGTATCCGGTGACTGGGACTCCCGTGCAGCCGGACGGTATCGACTGCAATAGTTGGGCGCACAGAGGTGAGAACCACCTTTAATGACGTGTAAGGCACCCTCGACAGGTTTTTTGGGGTCAAAACTTTCGGCTTGTCTGGGACCTTTTGGATTAACGCTATGAGCCATGTTTTTGCGTGCAACCCGATACCAGTCCGCTGTCCATTCCCAAACATTACCCGTCATATCATACAAACCATAACCATTCGCTTTGAACGAACCAACGGGGGCAGTTCCCAAGTAGCCGTCCGCTTTGGTATTTAGAAAGGGAAAAAATCCTTGCCAGGTGTTGGCTTTTTTGGCGGAATATTGTTGACCCCAGGTGTAGGTAGTTGCTTTTAAACCGCCTCTGGCAGCGTATTCCCATTGGGCTTCCGTGGGAACTTGTTTTCCTGCCCACTTGGCGTAGGCTAAGGCGTCTTCGTAGGCAATATGAACAACAGGATGGTTTTCTTTCCCCCTAATATTGCTATCGGGGCCATAGGGATGTCGCCAGTTTGCGCCCACAACCCAATGCCACCAACTCAGATAAGCGACTTGTTGAATGCCTTCTGTGGGAGGTTCAAAAACAAGAGAACCGGGCGATCGCTGTTCATCAGGTAAATCAGGAAATTGTTCTTTTGATAGGGGACGTTCGGCTACGGTAACGTAACCTGTCTCTTCCACAAACTTGGTAAATTGGGCGTTGGTAATTTCGTGGGAGTCAATGCAAAATGAACTGACGGTAACATCTTCAACAGGTAATTCTTCGATAAATTCTGGTTGATCCGACCCCATTTTGAACTCTCCTCCGGGAATGAAAACCATATTTTCAGGACAAGTTGAAGAGGGAACGGCAAACGCACTCGGACTAAAAATAGTAACAGTTAGAATAAAAACACTGAGAAGAATTAGGAGTTTTTGAATATAATTTTGAAAATTATTCATCATTTGAGTTGCAGAATTATTTAATCGTGGTGGAGAATAGCTTTAGAGAAACTTCATTTATTTTAGGACTTACGCATGAACGCTATTTGTAGGGTGTGTTAGCGCTAGCGTAACGCACCAAGACTCCATATATAGTCCCTTGGCGTAAGTTCCTGTATTTGATATGAGAGGAAGGGAATCGTGGCTAAGGTAAGCCACGATCATTGAGAAGAATTAAATTACTGGCACACTATTCCAGCAGGAATATGCTACAGTTCATCGACTATCAACATTCTTCTAGGAAATTCTAGTCCAAGAAACCTCGTAATACAGGTAAAAAGTGAAGTTTCCCTGCATCAAGTTCCACTTTCACCGTTTTAATCGTACCAGTGAAGGGGAAGGGCGCGTTATCGGCATAATCCAACGAAACAGGAGAACCCAAATCCGTTCCCACATCAAAGGTCTCGCTAGCGGTAAAAGCTCCAGGCACCGTGCGCTCAACCGTGGTACTAGCAACTTCAGTTCCATCAACCTTAATCACCACATTCGCTGGAGCAAGGGGTTCCAGGCTAGTGAAGGTAGTTTTCACTTCAATGGTGTGGTTACCGGAAGGGAGCACTGCGGATTCAGCCTTGTAGCGATCCAACAACATCATGTTGTATTCGTACTTCAGCTTTCCGTCCTCCATGAAAAAGGTCAAGCCGCCACCGGAACCGCCGAGGGCATAGATAACCCCAGAATCATTGCCATTGAGATCTACATCGATCGTCACCGTATTGCTTTCGCGACCAAGTCCGGGTGCGGTAAACTCAGGCATCCGAGTTGTGCTACTATCAAAAGTCCAACTCGTATAAGGGGACGCGATCCGATCTTCGGGTTTAATGCGAGTCCAGAGACTGCCGCCAATGGGAAAGACCTTATTTGCTTCTGCTTCTTGCAAGAACAATTGCTTCATTATCTCCAGAATCTCTGGCTTTTCTTCTGCAAGGTCGTTCTGTTGTGTGAAGTCCGTTGTCAGGTCGTATAATTCCCACACATCTTCACGAGAATCCCATTTGTCTAAATCTTCGCCAGAGCCAGTTTCCCAAGGAGTCAGAGGACCAAACGCGGAGGCAAACCAGCCATCGAAATAAATGCCGCGACTTCCATAGTTCTCAAAATACTGGATCGTTTTTTGGTCGGGAGCATCCGGATCGTCGAAGGTGTATTCCATACTGACACCATCAATCGGATCTTGGATAAAGCCATAGAACTCCTCCGGTGGAGTAATGTCCAAGATATCGTAAATGGTGGGGGCGATGTCGTTGACGTGATGGAACTGGGAACGGACTTTACGGACTTTATGGGACTTTAAACGGTCCAAGGGGCCGTCGCTAATCTTAGCAGGCCAAGATATCACCAAGGGATTGCGAGTACCGCCAAAGTGAGAAGCAACCAGCTTAGTATAGCGGAACGGTGCATTGCCAGCCCAAGCCCAAGCGGCATTGTGCATATTGTCCGTTTTTGAAGTTCCCAAAGCAGACAGACCCGAGGTATCTTCTTCGGTGCCAAATTGCGTTTCGAGGGCTTCGATTTGTTCTTCTACGGTATTGGGAATCTGGTTCTGGCCCAGCAGTTCGCTGATGGTGCCATCTATGCCTCCAGCACTAGCACCGTTGTCGCCCCAAATGTAAAAGATTAGGGTGTTGTCTCGAATGCCTTCGTCATCTAGTTCGTCAATAATCTTGCCCGCTTGGATATCTGCATCCTCGACAAAGGCAGCGTAAAGCTCCATTAAACGGATTTGGAAATCCCGTTCGTCGTCGGGAATTTCAGTCCAAGCCTCCATCCCCTCGGGTCGAGGGGTATCGACGGCATCGGCTGCTAGGGGAAGCCACTTGAAACCTTTCTGGCGCTCAAAGGTGCGGGCGCGCAAGGCATCCCAGCCATCGTCAAACTTACCCTTATATTTATCGGCCAACTCGCCGAAGATGTGATGGGGACCGTGGGCGGCACCGGGAGCCCAGTACATAAAGAAGGGCTTGTCGGGGCTATAGGATCGGCGGTTGCGCAGCCATGTAACCGCTTGATTTGCCAGATCTTCACTTAAATGGTAAGGACTTCCATCAGGAAGCTCGTGGGGAGGTTCGATCGCATTGGTATTTTCAAACAAGCGTGGCTCGTATTGGGAGGTTTCTCCGGCCAGAAAGCCATAGAAATAGTCAAAGCCATGACCAGTAGGCCAGCGATCGAAGGGTCCAATTTTGGTGGTTTCATTGGCGGGGGTGTTGTGCCATTTCCCAAAGGCTGCGGTTTTGTAACCATATTCCCGCAATACTTCTGGCAGTGTTGCTGTTGTTTTGGGAATGATGCCCAGATAACCATCCCAATCTAGTGCCCGTTCGGTAATAGTGCCGGAGTGTACATTGTGCTGGTTGCGTCCAGTCAACAAGGCGGCACGAGTCGGCGAGCAGATAGAAGTGGTGTGAAAGCTATTGTAGGCAATTCCGTCATCCCAGAGCCGTTCAATGGTGGGGGCGTGAATTTCCCCCCCAAAGACTTTAGCTTCCCCGAAGCCCACATCATCGAGAAGGATAATCAGGATATTTGGAGCATCGTCGGGGAGATAGTTTGGTTCTTCCCGTCGGATCATAGTGGAGTCTCCTAGGGTTTCATTGGCCTCACTCGCGGAAGGTACGGGAGGGAAGGGGAGGGTGGTACCATCAGCAGTTTGTGCCAAGACAGGGGGAGCGATAGTCCCCCATAGGAGAGAGGTGGTCATCGCAAACACCACGACACCTCTCAAAATCCGGTGCAAAAGACCGTTGAAAAACATAAATAAAACCTCGTAAAAGGGGTTAACAAAATCTCAGGCTGCGTCCCAAAACATAATCTGGATAGCCTTGGGATGGTCTGTAGAGTTCCGAGCTAGCGATCGGGACTCTACAGTCTTTGACTATTGACACTCCCCGTCTTAAAAGAACGGGGATTCCCAGATCTACGATCGGCCTTAAACCTTTGTGTCTTAATCTTTGACACCGCCAAGAACTAAGCAGTATCTAAACCTGAATCCCGTCAAGACCAAGATTCTAGTTTAGTTCACGCGCATACCCAGCGGGCTAATCTGCTTGGGCGTTTAGTAACAAGCTTGAGAAGTGCCTTATGAAGTCCGTTTCTGCTTGCATCAATAAATCATAAAATTGAGCGAGTTCTATGTATTCATTCTGCTTTCTAGCAGTATTCAAAGAAGTTTAAGCCATATTTGACATATTCTTGTTAGTTCTAGGTTGTAAGGTTTATTGTTCGGAGCCTTTCTCAAAATCGACGCAGAAATTGTACGACGGCTCCCACTCTGTGCTGAAGCGAGGGGTGAACTTACCCCATGGATAAATCACAGGGGCTTGCGTCCACCCCTAACGCTCCCCGATTTTTCGGTCAAGTGTTACGCCGAACTAGCAATATCTAGTAGTTATCCGGCAATAGTGGTATTTGGTCTAGTGGGATGTCATCCTCACCCTCTGGCACCCAATAATCGTCATCGAAATTGGTTTGCCCCTGAGCCTCAAAATCCCAGAAATAAGGCTGGATTTTGAGCCACTCGCTGAATTTCTGCTCTTTTGCGTAGGCAACAAGCCGCGCTTCGAGATATTCCACGATATCTGGATGCAGCCAAGCAACATTGTTCCGCTCCTTCTTGTCCTCAGAGAGGTCGAATAGCTCAGTCTTACCAGGAAGAGTTGCGTACTTGATCAGCTTCCAATTGCCTTTGCGAATAGCCCCGCGATAGGCCTCGACATTGATCAAAATGTCCTCATGGGGTGAGGGAGCCCCTTCCGCAATGGTCGCCCATGCATCTTTCCCGTCAAAAGGATGATCTTCATAGCCCTCAACACCGGCAAGAGCCAGTAGGGTAGGCATGATATCTACATGATGTAGAGGTTCATACACCTTTTTTTTCTGGAATTGGGCTGCTGGCCAGTTCACTATAGCAGGTACACGGACTCCGCCCTCGTAAAGGGTCATCTTACCACCACGGAAAGGCGCGTTAGAAGCTGGCGGTTCGTCTGGATGTGCCCCGCCACCTGGTGCGGATACTTTTGTTTGCTGAATGCCACCGTTGTCGGTAGAGAAGTAGATCAGCGTGTTCTCTCGCATACCTTCCTCTTCGAGAGCCTTAAGCATATCACCGACCTCCCTGTCGAGACTGGTTATCATCGCTGCGTAGGAGCGTTTATCCTTATTCTCACGACCCTGAAAAATTGTCTCATAAAATTGTTCATCTTCCTCGAGGGCTTGCAATGGAGTGTGGGGGGCCAGGGAAGAGAAATAGAGAAAAAACGGTTTCGACTGGTCGTGTTGCTTGATTAGCTTGACAGCTTCCTCCCCAATCAACTCGGTGTAGTAGCCATCTTCGGGTGGTTTAATTTTTAGCTTTTCACCGTTGCGCTGCCAGTCGATCACACCTGCACGCTCCTTGGTAAAATAATCTACCTCACCTACGACGTTGCCATAGAAGTGGTCAAAGCCACGATTATTAGGCCAATAAGCCCGATCAGCATGGCCGAGATGCCATTTGCCGACCATTGCCGTTTCGTAACCAGCTCCTTTAAGAGCTTCAGCCAAAGTCACCTCATCTATGGGCAATCCGTAGTTGTGTCCGGGGAAGATAACATTAGTCTGCAAGCCGTAGCGCATGGGGTAACGCCCTGTCAACAGTGCTGCTCGTGCCTGAGTGCATAGGGGCAAACCGTAGTATGATTCCAACTGCACGCCTGTCTTAGCAAGCTCGTCGATATTCGGTGTCACGATCTCGCTTTTTTGATAGCCTAGATCGGCATAACCCAGGTCATCTGCCAAAATCACAATGATGTTAGGCTTACGCTTAAGCTTAAGCACCGGGGTGGCGGCCAGAGCACTCGGGAGCCAGCACAGCATTCCCGAAAGGAATAGTAGCAGGGAGGTCGCGATCGCGATTCCCTTTTTTATTGCTTGTTGCATGAAGCCAAAAACTCCTGATTTTTGATTTTCGTGTTCGATGGTAAAACCGCTATGGGCGAGGGATCTATTTTTGCGATCGCTAAAACCCATTAGTTAGTTTAGGCCAAATAAAAGTCCAATTCGGAAGACTTGTTCGGCTAAGATGCCTGGGTCCATGCCTACCCTACTGGACTGGTACAGCTAATTTGCACAGGTCGAGATCACCTCCTTGAAACCCCATCAGCGTAGGCTGAGTTGGACACGCAAGAGTGTCTCAGTCGAAGCAGGGTCGGTCAAGCCCACTCTGTTGTGCTATGGGGTCAGTCAAAGACTTCACGGTGCCCTTGACCCGTAATTCAATTGGCCACGGCTCCCACCGCAATTCCACTTTAGTGGTAAGCTATCTCGGTGAATGATCAAAAATTCCAACTTTCTCAGATATAAGATTTAAATAACTAAGTTTCAAATTGTATTAGTTTTACTTATATTTGGTGGGAGGATTTTTTTCTAGGGGGGTGCCAAAATGACTTTGTTGATTGATGCCAACAATAGTAAAACTACCCAAGCTGAGGATGATCCTGGGACAGGCAATCAGAAAATTGTCTCCAAATCCATTACAGATGTGGATAGTGTCAAAGAGTTTTTTAAGTATAAAAATAGGGAAATAATACAACTCACTCCCGGTCCTCTTCAAGCTAAGTTTTTGTCGATTCAGGTTGGTAACTTATTTTTTGTATATAATCAGGTCAACCAAGGGATTCAATTCTCGGGTGAGGGACAAAATGAATACATATGTTTTGGGATCATTTACTCTGAAAATGAAAAAGAATATTACTCCTTACGTCACCCTGTGGAGCCTCAAAGGACTATTTTTGGTTTCAATAACAGGGGAGCAGATGCAATCTTTCCTCAAGGTTTAACGTTGATACAAATTTTTATACCTGTTCAAACGTTTGATGCTTATGCAGACCAACTACAACGCCACGATCTAGACGATAATTTCCGGAGTAAAAATCATGTGAATTTGCTACCAACGGGGATGAACGAAATTAAAGATTACCTGAAACAACTTGTTTGGTTAGCATTACACAAACCTACTTGGTTACAAAACCCTCATATTGAGCAACTCGTTGCTGATGATTTCCTTCCTTTGTTGATTAGTCAGATTCCCATTAAGTTAAATTCCAAGTGTTTTATCAAACCTTCCCGAAGAGCAAAGTTGATTGCCCAAGCTGAAAAAGAAATATTAGCACACTTGGAAAAACCTCTGACCTTAAAACAGCTCGCTCAAAATTTAGGGTCTAGCAGTTCTGCCTTATCCTATGGTTTTCAGGACTTATTTGGCTTGAGTCCCATGCGCTATCTCAAGGTACGACGACTTAATGCAGTGCGACAACACCTGAAGGCAAGCGAACCAGAACGTTGTTCCATAGCCTTCCTTGCTAGTGAATTTGGGTTCTACACTCCAAGTCATTTTGCTACAGATTACAAAGCTATGTTTGGGGAGTTACCTTCAGAGACATTGCGAAACACTGCAAACTAAGCCTTGACTATCGATCGATAAATATCTCTGGAAGTTATAGCGCTACGCCCAAGGGCAAGAGGCAAGAGGCAAGAGGCAAAAGGCAAAAGTTGACGTGCATTAGCTGACGTACGCTTTTATCAATGTCAAACACCTTAATGGGTAGTGCTATACTTCCAAAAATCCGGGAAAAATCCGGGAAAAATCAGGAGAAGACAATTATGATCAAACTTTATGATTACCAGCTATCTGGCAATTGCTACAAAGTGCGGCTAATGCTGTCACTACTTGGGTTAGAACACGAGACTGTCTGGGTTGACCTGGACAATGGTGAACACAAATCTCCCGAGTTTCTGGAATTGAATTCCTTTGGACAAGTGCCAGTTCTCACCGATGGAGATTTAATCTTTCAGGATGCCCAAGGTATTTTAGTATATCTAGCACGGCGCTATGGTAGCGAAGACTGGCTGCCTTTGGAGCCTGAAGCCATGAGTCGAGTGATGCGCTGGTTATCTACAACTGCAGGAGAGATTCGTCAGGGTCCAGAGTTTGCCAGACTTTATTACAAGTTTAATGTAAAAACCGTTAACATCGAGGTAGCAACACAAAAGTCCGAAACTATCCTGACACTCCTCGACAACCACCTCAGTGATCGGGAATGGCTGGAACTAGGTCACCCCACAATTGCAGATATTGCTTGCTTTCCCTATGTTAGTCTCTCACCAGATGCCAAGATTTCGCTAGATGCTTACCCCAATGTGATGTCTTGGATGGAGCGGATTAAGCAATTATCAGGCTACATTGCGATCGCGTAGCGTGACCTAAGGTCAATCGCATAATTTCCTCTCGACCATCAGCCCGTAAATGAATCACGTCGATGGCGCTAGCGGTATCCTTTTCAGGTAGTATGCTTAGTTTAGCGCCATTGATACCATTTTCATTTATGATTCAGATATTATTCTGAACAATCGTGCAATACAATACAGTATCGACGAGGACGACTGATTATCCCTTCTTCCTCAAACTGCTTGATTATCCTGGTGATGGTTACTCGTGTGGTACCAATCATCTCAGCTAGTTCTTGATGGGTCACTGGTATATCAATAAGTTGCCCACTACAGACGGGACGACCAAATTTCCGGGCTAACCAACTCAAAAACTGTTGCAAACGCTCAGAGACTCTTGGGGTTCTAATGATACACAACAGCTCTTCTGTCTGTCGCAAATGGCAAACAATAGCCTCCGATAAGCGGTAAGACTGAGACAAAGACAGACATTGGGCTTTAACCCTAGTCAAACACTCGATCTCGTAAGTTTGCAAGTTAGACAAAGATTTCCCCACTACATCCCCAGCTCCCCAATATCCTAATGTGATTACCGTTCCTTCGTCATTCCAGGTCAAGGTTTTCACCACACCCTGTTGAACTACCCATAGTTGATCGGGTTCTAGAGCAATCAAGTCATGGCGTTTAAACAGATGAACAGATGGCTTGAACCTAGTGATGACAGGGTTCTGAGTCACTAACGATTGCTCTGATGCCTTACCAAATCTGCGAATTGTCATGATTCTTAATAAAAATAGGTTTCATTTTCCTTAAGCAGTAGTGTAGGCTATTTCAAGTAGCTATTGAATATTTTTTTCAATAAATAGCCTAGGAGGTGTAGTATAGTGGCAAACACTGCTGAGAGTTCCCGATTAGTAGAGGGAGAGTATGGTTGGTGGGCAGGAAACGCTCGCCTGACTGAGTTATCCGGGAAATTATTGGGGGCTCATGTTGCCCATGCTGGTCTAATCGTATTCTGGGCCGGAGCAATAACCCTGTTTGAACTATCCTGCTTCAATCCTGCCAAACCCATGTACGAACAAGGGTTAATCCTGCTGCCCCACTTAGCAGCTCAAGGCTGGGGCGTTGGTGCTGGGGGAGCTATAGTCGATACTTACCCCTACTTTGTGATTGGTGTTTTGCACCTGATCTCTTCAGCATTTCTCGGCTTTGGTGGTATCTTCCACGCCCTCCGTGGTCCGGAAACTTTAGAAGCCAGGTCTGGCTTCTTTGGGTATAGCTGGGCAGATGGTGACAAAATGACCACCATTATTGGCATTCACCTGATTCTACTGGGATTTGGAGCTTTCCTACTGGTGGCTAAAGCTATGGCTTTTGGGGGGTTGTACGATCCAGCAGTGGAGAATGTGCGAGTCATTAACAACCCTACTCTCAATCCAGCAGTGATTTTCGGCTATCTGTTTGGTACTGTGGGCAAGAACTGGATTGCTGGAGTCAGTAACCTAGAGGATGTAGTTGGTGGTCATATTTGGGTTGGTCTGCTCTGTATTGGCGGTGGCTTTTGGCACATCAAAACTCAGCCATCTGAGTGGACGCGCGGTCTTTTTATTTGGTCTGGAGAAGCCTATCTTTCCTACAGCTTGGGCGCTTTGGCGCTGATGGGCTTTATCGCCGCGTACTTCTGCGCTGTTAACACCGTAGTCTACCCAGAAGTTTTCTATGGACCTGCCTTATCAATTAAGCTGGGTGTTTTCCCCTACTTTGCCGATCTTAACTCTAGCTCCCTTTCTTGCCGGAGTTGGTTAGCTAATGCTCACTTCTTCCTTGGGTTTTTCTTCCTCCAAGGTCATATTTGGCATGCTTTGCGAGCAGCTGGCTTTGATTTTCGCCGGGGTCAGGTAGTTGAGAATGCGATCGCATCTGAAGCTACTACCTAAATTCAGCTTAATGCAATTAATTCTAATAAAGTGTGTATATAATAGCACTTTATTGACCAAATCAAAATGCAAATAATTCTCAAAGAGGTACATCAATGACAGCAGTAATTGCTGATAGTCCCAACCAAGGCCAAATCTCAAAAGTAGGCTGGTGGGCTGGTAATGCTCGTTTTATTGAATTATCCGGTAAGTTGCTAGGCGCTCATATTGCCCATGCTGGTTTGATAGTCCTGTGGGCAGGAGCAATGACCCTGTTTGAAATATCTCGCTACAACCCTGACGTGCCGATGTATGACCAGGGATTAATCTTGTTGCCCCACTTGGCTTCCTTAGGCTTGGGTGTTGGGTCTGGTGGTCAAATTATCGACACCTATCCCTATTTTGTGGTTGGGGTGTTGCATTTGATTTCCTCAGCAGTGCTCGGAGCTGGAGGACTTTACCATTCCCTGCTTACCCCAGATAAGTTAACCAAAGATGGCACTTTTGCTGGTTTCTTTGGCTATGACTGGGAAGACTCCGACAAGATGACCACCATTATCGGCATTCACCTCATCCTTTTGGGGGTTGGTGCTTGGCTGTTGGTAGCTAAAGCCCTGTTTTGGGGTGGACTATTTGACCCCTGGGCGAGTGGCGGTGGCAATGTACGAGTGATTACCGATCCCACCCTTAGCCCTGTCAAAATTTTTGGTTACTTAGTTGGTGCATCCGGTTCAGAAGGCATGGCAGCCGTGAAGAATTTAGAAGATGTGGTTGGCGGTCACATCTGGATTGGTTCGATCTGCATTGCTGGTGGTTTCTGGCACATCTTAACCAAGCCATTTAACTGGGCACGTGAGGTTTTGGTTTATTCCGGGGAAGCTTATCTCTCCTATAGCTTAGGGGCGCTGGCCTACATGGGAATTTTTGCCGCCTACTTTGTCATGGTCAATAACACCGTTTATCCAGAAGTGTTCTATGGTCCAGTAGGGACTTTAGAATCCAGTGATGGCATCGTATCTGCTCGCGGTTGGTTAGCAGCATTCCACTTTGTCTTTGCGGTGTTATTTCTGTTCGGTCATATCTGGCATGCTATCCGGGCGCGAGGAGCAGAAGCTGGTTTTGACTTCAAAAAAGGTGAGCTGATTATCCCTCGGAGTAATCCCCAAGTTGGTGATTTGGCAACCCCAATTAATTCCTCAGATATTAGCCTTAACTTCCTCAAAAACCTACCTATTTACCGTCCCGGTCTTTCTCCCCTGTCCAGGGGTCTAGAAATTGGCATGGCTCATGGGTATTTTATCTTTGGTCCATTTGCCAAATTAGGACCGTTGCGGGATTCACAGACGGCAAACTTAGCTGGTGTTACAGCAGCCATTGCTCTGATTGTAATCGCCACCATCGGCCTATCAATCTACGGTACAGTCACCTTTAAAAAAGAGCTAAAAACTGTACCTCGACCCACATTCGTTACCAGGGTACCCGAGGTACCAGAAACTATCCAAACTGCTGACGGCTGGAGTCAGTTTGCTGGAGCTTTTCTAGTTGGTGGCGCTGGAGGAGCGATTTTTGCCTATCTGCTGGTCAATAACCTCAGTATGATTCAGGGAATGATGGGTTGAATTAGTTGCTAAAAAGTTTCAACAAATGCTAAAGTAATTAATGGAGCATTCTATAGGCTTCTTAAAACAGGAGCTGTCTGGGGCTAGGAAGCCATGTCAACCCTAACCCCATTATCTCTTTTCCCTAGCTTAGATATAACTAACGGTTCATCCGTCCCATAGTGACAGCCAGGTTAAGTGCAACCTTGATCGAAACTATTGGAACAGACAATAAGCCCTCCTTTTGGTCTCAGTTTATTGCTAAAAATTATTGATAGATTTGAAACGACCTAGAGGGCGTTGATAAAGACGGATGCCATAACCAAGATCGATGTCTCCACCTGCCACTGGCATTTACTACTATTGCTGCCACTGTGGGCAACAAATACAAATGCTGGAGGAAACCATACTGACTGAGTCAGTACCCTGTGGGGATAAGAATCTAATCAACATCAATCAGGAGTAAATAAAAATGTCAAAAATTGGTCTTTTCGTCGGCTCTCAAACCGGTAAAACAGAGGCGGCAGCTGAGGAAATTCAAGAAGGACTTGGCGGTGATGATGTCGTCACTATACATAAAATAGAAGAGGCTGAAAATAGCGATTTTGAAAAGTACGACAATATCATCATCGGCTGTCCTACTTGGGATATTGGGGAATTACAAGCTGACTGGGATGGCTACTTTGAAGAGCTAGATAATATCAACTTTAGTGGTAAGAAAGTTGCCTACTTTGGAACTGGAGACCAGGAGGGCTATCCCGATAACTTTATGGATGCCATTGGTATTCTAGAAACGAAAATTTCCGAATTGGGGGGTAGCACCGTTGGACAGTGGCCGAATGAGGGTTACGAATTTAATGAATCAAAAGCTCTCAAAAATGGTAAGTTTATTGGTCTTGCCCTGGATGACGATAACCAGTCTGAACTGACTGAAAAACGGATAAAAACTTGGGTAACCCAACTCAAACAAGAGTTTGGAGTTTAGTTTTTACAACCATTGTAAGCTGCTTTGCATTTAAATTGGCTATTTTCCAATTAGGAAAAAACCTGAGGTGCGCTTGACCCGTAATTAAATTCGCCACGGGTCGCACCTGAAAACCGTCTCTCTTTTATAAAGCTAGCTACGTTGACCGTTGACTATTGACCACTGACAGTTGATCGTTAACGGTCAACATTAATGACTTCCCAACAGATAAAAAATTACTTCACCCCTATTGAAGATTTGTGATTATAAAATTGCTATAGGGATCCGTGTAGGAATTATGATAATTTTTGATTCCTACTCCCGTCTTGATGCAGTCGCTCATGGGGGGAACCCCCAAGACCGCGCTGCATCGCTACTCCCTACTCCCGTCTTGATGCAGTCGCTCATGGGGGGAACCCCCAAGACCGCGCTGC
>NZ_CEYLVT010000103.1:0-9591 GCF_982860115.1 Moorena sp. | reverse complement strand
ATCGCTACTCCCTACTCCCTACTCCCTACTCCCTTTGCTATATGTCTATTTTGCCTGAAATCCTTTGGTTGAATGTTAGTCCAAGTTTTCTACGTTTTGATCAGCCTTTAATTCGTTATTTGTGTAAACAAAAGCGAGTTGGCCAGTGGGAGTATCGCCAAAATCAAGATGAACCAACTTCTCTTGATATTGCCCTTACCTTACTTCATGACTATCTCAAAACCTCAGATCATCCTATCCATCTGGTGGGTCACAGCACTGCTGGTTTGGTAGGACTACTCTATAGCCGTAAATATCCTGAAAAAGTCAAGTCTTTAACTCTATTATCAGTAGGTGTTAATCCCGCAGTTGACTGGCAAGCCCACTACTATGTGCAGCTCCAACTTTTACCCTGCACTCGCCAAGTGTTGCTTACCCAAATGGTTAAGAGCCTCTTTGGTCATCACAATCACCAGATCACGAAAGGTTTAGTAACCATCCTAGAGCAGGATTTAGCTTTTTCTCCCTCTCCTCACTCCCTATATAAACGGGTTACTGTACCACCAACAGCAGTGCAAGTGCCATTAATGGTATGTGGTTGCAAAGATGACATGATTGTTGATTCTAATGCTTTGCAAGGATGGAAATCTTGGTTAAAAGAATGCGATCGCTTATGGGAATATCCAGAAGGGGGTCACTTCTGCCACTATTTCCATCCCAATCGAGTAGGACGGCAAATCGTCCGGTTTTGGGAATCCCTATCATCACCAGTCCCTGAGCCATTAGCGATTAGTAGTTAGGTAAGTATTCAGCTATCAGCTATCAGCTTATGCGCTATGGACAGGCTACGCGAATGGCTGAATGCTGAATGCTGAATGCTGAATGCTTACACTATCTGTAGCATCGATAAATTGAAATCCTATTAGTTAGTATAGCGGTTTCCAGCCTAATGAAGTACACAAGATTTTTTCCCTGTTCCCTCTTCTGACTTCCCTGTTCCCTGTTCCCTAAAACCAGGGACTCTGTACCTCACCAAATTAAAAACGGCTATAGTTAACCATGTTCGAGATACTTCTTTCTCAGGTTATTCAAAATTTACTAACGTTTCTGTGCTGCATAGCTGCTTGGACATTAATCGGAATAGCGTTATGGCGGATTCGGGTCACCTTTCTAGACGGTGTCGCTCATCTGAGACAATTACATCAAATTCCCTGTAGTCGCTGCGCCTTTTTTACTGGAGATTATCGCCTCAAGTGTACAGTACATCCGTCAAAGGCGCTAACAGAAGAGGCAATCAATTGTTATGACTATGAGGCAACTCTAAATCCTGCTAGAGTTAACTCACGACGGTGTAAGTGTAGTCATCAAGCTACTTCTAAAGTTGTTTGAGGATAATGCGTTCGGCTCTGCCGCTTCAGATGCGATTGGCCGTAGGGCACGCTAAGCGAACGCAAGTTAGGTCACCGTAAGTTATAAGTTATCAGCTAATGCGCTACATCACAGGCTAGAAGCCTGTGCCACCTTACGCGAACAGTTTTTAACAATCCTCGCGGAATTCCCCACCCTCTTACAGGGTGGGGATGGATAGCGAGACGACGGCTTATTGCGAATTGTGTTATAATAAAAGTGGTTGCTGACCCGCCTGACTGACTAAAAGGCTACCTTACAAATGGTATAAAATCCTATCAGTTTTTATACCATTAGGTGTACAAAGTACTAGCAGAGCTCAGGGAAGAGACTTGCCCCGGCTGGTTGACCACAGAGTCGTAATTCCAAGGTGAGTCTGTCGAGTCAACTATATGTCTGCGGAAGGCGGATATCTGCCTGTGGACGCTGAGTAAGACCGTATTGCAGCAGGCGCGCGCCTCCAAGGCCGGGTTCCCCGGCCTTGGGTCGCGCCTCTGTTTGAGGCATCGGCGGATGAAGCGGGAAGCCCGTTCGCGTAGCGTCGGCTTCGCCGATAAGACGAATAAAACCGTCCCTGAGTTGACCTGAGAATTGGAAGCCCCAACCTCAGCGTTCGCGTAGCGTGACCAAAGGTCAAGCAGGTTGGGGTACTTCACATAAGCGCACCTAAGCGGTCTTGAAGGAAACCCCCAAGACCGCGCTGCATTAAGACAACAACTAAGCATTGATTTAATCTTTTTTACGTCTGCATTTCAAGTAGAGAATGGCTGACCGCTGACCGCTGTTCGCGTAGCTCACGCTACGCGAACAGCTTCAGTTTTCCAGCAGGTTTCTGGTTCCATAAGAATTGGGATTTTAATAATAAATTTTATTAATAAATAGCTAAAAAACAAAAATCAGATCACCACCCTAGTGATCTGATTGGCTGTTGGTTTACCATAAGGAGGACTAGCTTCCTGTCTAGAGAAGAAACCCTGGCTCTGTGTCTCGTCTAGATGGCAACTTACATTTTAAGTATACCAATTAATGCAAATAGTTTGCAAGTATTTTTTCAAAGAAATTATGACGAAGGCTCTGTCGTTGGATTGTCTTGGGATTTTGACAGCTTCTGTAAGTACTTAATTTGATTACTCATTAATACACTGCCAGAACGGGATTGGACAGCATGCCACAGGTGCCCCCCTAAGAACAAGAGTCCCAAGAAAAACTGAATATTTGCTGCTACCAGACGGTTAGAACCGTAAAATTCAGTGGGAAAGACCGTAGTGTTGTTAGCAACAAAAGCAGCAGACACAAAAGCCATGAAGGCTAGAGACCCTAAACTGTAGGAGAGAATTGCTTCTCCTTCAATCTGGAGGGCACTCCTAGCCCAGTTAAATGGAGTGGAGACAATATGCCAAATTCCGCCACCAATACACATCATCCCAATCCAAATATGACCACCAATGACATCCTCTAAATTATTGACAGCTGCCATTCCCAGAGGATTCCAAGCCCCATCGACAATGCCAAAGAGATAACCAAAGATAGTCACTGGGTTAAGCGTTGGGCTGGTAATGATACGTACATTGCCAACAGCGGCGTCATAAATGCCACCAAAGACCATTGCTTTAGCTACCAGCAACAAGGCACCCACACCTAGGAAAATCAGATGATGCCCTAAAATAAAGCTGAGCTTCTTGGGGTCAGTCCATTCATAGTGGAATTTAGGGGCGCGTCCACTGCCATCTTTCAAATTTGCAACACCACTAAAAACATGAAATAGACCACCTGCACCCAAAACAGCGGATGCAGCTAGATGCAAAATGCCAATCACAAAATAGGGATAGGTATCTGTGACGACACCACCGGGTGCAACACCCCAGCCTAAAGTGGCTAAGTGGGGTAACAAGGTTAATCCTTGATCGGACATGGGCTGACCAGGCACAAGCTGGGAAATTTCCGCTATGGTAGTTGCGCCTGCCCAGAACATAATCAAACCAGCGTGAGCAATATGAGCTCCTAATAATTGACCGGATAAGTCCCTAAGACGGGCATTACCAAGTAACCAATCCGGATTAGTTCGTGATGGAATACTATTCGTTGTCATGAAAACCGAGTATCTCTCTATCTAACACACAAATTTGGTAGAGTGCTACTCAGCAGCCCAGGAAATTTTTGGTTTAGTAGGTGTTAGATTGATTGGACAGCAGCTAACACCTACTACCTAGAGAGGGCTGCTTTTTACTAGCTAATTAATTCAAGCCTTCCTCAAATTTCTTAAAGTCAACGCCGATGGAACGCAATGCATGCCATAGGTGACCTTGTAGAAAGAAGAAAGCTAGGAAGAAGTGGGCATTTGCCAACCAGCAGCGAGGAGTGTGGGCACCCAAAGGCAACTCAATAGTATCGGCAAAATATGGGGAAACACCAAGCTTAACCTCTAAGGCAGGACCATAGAATTCGACGGGATAGGCTAGGGTATTAACTGCGCAGAAGTAAGCTGCTACAAACCCTGCCAGAGCAATACCGCCGAGAGAGTAGGAAAGAACCGCTTCTCCCTCGAAGCTGACGAGATTCTTTGCCCACTTCAGTGGTGGGATGAGGATGTGCCAAATACCACCACCAACGAGTAGCAAGCCAACATAGATGTGACCGCCTACCAAGTCTTCTAAGTTATCCACCGAGGCAAAATGGGTTTGATAGCCATAGATTGCCAATGGATTAAGATTGGGGCTGGTAACGAGCCTGACATCATGAATGGTGGCATCGTATAGTCCGCCAAAGTACATGGCTTTCGCCGCCAATAACAGAGCGCCTACTCCTAGAAAAATGAGATGATGCCCAAGAATAAAGCCTAACTTCTTAGGGTCATTCCATTCAAAGTGGAATTTAGCGGCACGACCACCAGCATCTTTCAATTGCGCTGGACCTTTAGCGGAATGGAACAAAGCACCCGCTCCCAGAACAGCGGAGGAGATCAGGTGTAGAGCGCCAATGACGAAATAGGGGTAAGTATCCACTATCTGACCGCCTGAGCCTACACCCCAGCCCAAAGTAGCTAAGTGGGGCAGCAGAATCAGCCCCTGCTCACCCATTGGCAGGGTGGGATCATACCAAGAAATTTCAAACAGAGTAAATGCTCCAGCCCAGAAAACGATCAGGGCTGCTTGGCCGACATGAGCAGCTACGAATTTGCCAGACAAGTTGGCTAGGCGGGCGTTACCAGCCCACCAGTCATATTTAACCTCGGGATTACCGTATGTTTGCATACTCGATCCTTACTCGATCCTTAATTGCTTCATTGTTTCACCACCTCCTATCGAGGGTTGAGGTGAAATCACATGAATCGATTGTGCAGCATTAGGAAGCCAATTTAAAGTTACTTGCAATATTTTTTAACATTTATTGCAAGTTATTATCAATTTTAATATTTAAAAATTGTCTAAAAGTATTGTATATCAAGCATTACAGCTATTTATGCTAATCCCAAGTTATCCCAAATTGTTGTTAACAGCTGTCATCAGATTTTATTTTATAAATAACTTTTATCATTAGTTTTTCTAATAGTTACGCAAAATGCTGTTAAAATAGGAATATATACTGGTGTCATTCAGCTCAAACTGGACTTATGTATCTCAGATATATCTGAAATCGTACAATTTAACGATGATTTAATAAGACTTAGGCATTGGCCACTAAGCACTACATATAGTGTTGCTTATCGGATTTACCGCTATATTTATAGTTTAGTAACGGACGGAAGCGTCAGTGGTTCTTGATCTAATGCCCTATGGCTCTAACCACCCTGATCGGTTTAATGTCATCAAAAATTCTATAATATATCTTTTATTAACACTTGACAAAGTTTAGCAATACATATAATGTCTATCCTAGACATCTTCTCTTATGTCTGATAACGAGCCAGAATCGCGGCAGAGATTACATTTATTACTCTCTGCCGCGCTTTTTGCTGGTCGTTGACCGGAATAGCCATGATCGTCTTAGGCCAATGGTATTAGGCATAAGTAGGATTAAGGACAAAAACCATTAACTCAAAACCCAACAGCTAACACTGTGCCACCGTGCCACCGTTCCCTAAACTTCAAAACCAACGGGTATTTCTAAAACCTTTGCTGCTTTGTACAACGCTCTCCGGAACCGATAGCCAACGTCCACAATATCTTTTCGCTGACTAATGTCGAGAGAACTATAGGGTTGAGCTGCGACTTCGCCTGGGGTGAAGTAAGGTTTAAGCTTGCCTTTGGCTGCTTTATAAGCTGCCTTAACCTCTTGATCCACACTGGCGTCTTTGTCTGCGACTCTTGGGGAATAGGGAGCATACTGGCTGAAAATTCCGATCCAGTTATCTGAGAAGATTAACAGGCTCTGATCCGACCAAGTTTCTTCTTCGCCACAAATCTTCTTGGCTACTACTTCTGTCGCCAAAGCAATCATGCCTTCAAAGTTCAAGGTGGAATTGAAGTTCTGCCGCTGATCTAAATCGTTGATTAGGGTTTTGACGCTCTCCACCAACTCTTTAGCAAAAGGGAGCGCTTCTTTCACCTTCCCTTCCCGGTACAAGAGAGCTTCGATCCGGTGAAATCCCTTAAATTCTGGGTTATCCTCGCCGCCATCAAAAGCAGAGGGGCGAGCATCAATATCCCGGTCAGTTTCTTCAAAGCTGGCTGCGTAGGTTTCAATTTGCTCGTAAGGAGGACGGGCTTTGACATAAGCGTCTTTGGCTTTTTCCAAATTGCCACTGCGAATTGCTTTCACTAAGTCCTCGACAAGGGGTAGCTGTACTTGAGCTTGTTGTCGGAAATACCTTAAGCCCTGATCAACCTCTGCAGCATAGGGATCTCTACCAGCTGCTGCAATTAACTCCTTGCTTGAACCAGGGCGAATTAGACTAGAAGCGGCTACGGTGCCTAAACCACCCACAGCAGCAATTTGTAGTATTCTTCGTCGATTAATTGTCATGGGGTTAAACTTGAGAAAGATTCTTTTTTAGCTTCGATTATTATAGTAGACCTTGATCACCTTGATAAAAATATTTATCGATAAATTAAACCTTAAAGATGTGATTAAGACGTTGTGAACAGGTACTGAAGACACAAGTATCCGATACCACCCAAAAAAAGTGGCCAAAAAAAAAGAGCCAAGTCAGACTAGTGTTACTGATCCCAATTCTGGAAACTACGGCTACCCATCAATTTCATCTCCCTATCTCCTCATCTCCCCATCTCCCCATCTCCCTATCTCCCCATCTCCCTATCTCCTCATCTCCCCATCTCCCTGTCGCCCCATCTCCCTATCTCCCCATCTCCCCACCCCTCCCACACTCCCCATTTGCCCCTGAGGTAAAGAACCTACCCCTGTGGGCTACTCCTGCTCCATCAAACCAACACCTATCCTAATCAATCAGACGAAACACTTTATTCTGCTTTTGAGCAGGTTGTTGTGATTGTTCTTGCTTAATTGTTTCTGGGTTGCTAGAAGGCTTCTGAGACTCTTTTGGCTCAGTTGATTCGGTAACTTTTGGTTTTTTCTCAAATACATTAACTCCTGCACCTTCTAACTCAATTACTCCTTCTGGAGAAACCCTGGCTATCTTTCCACTCAAAGCCGCTACCCAATCAGCAAAGCTATCCATCTTTTCTACTTGCTTTTTGAGGGTCTTGCGATTAAGTTCTGCCTGAACGGTTATGCCATTGTCGCCAGTTAGGAGTAAGGTAACTTTCTTGCCTTGCTCTGGTAAATTAGGTCTTTCGGTAAACTTGACGGTGATTTCGGGTTTTCTGCCTTGAATCATGATAACTTCATTTGGTTTAGTTTGAGGGCTTGGTTGAGGTTGATAGTCAGTTTTTTCTTCGGAGTAATGTGAATAGAAATTTGAGTCTTCTAGATTTACGTTAACTGGATGAGCTTCCTCTATGTGGAGTTGCTCCCCTACTCGTCTACAAAAAAATTCCCAGAAATCATCCTTTTCTGCTGGTTCTGGCAAAGACCCCTGGAGACTTAACAAAAAAGGCTGCCATGGATAACTTTTGGCTTTTCCTCTAGGAGGCAGGTGATTGCGTTCTACATAAGCCACCACTGCTTCTGGCTTGACATCGTGAATTAAACCACGAACCCGAAACTGATCGACTCTTTCGTCACTGGGAGAATGACGTAGAGTAGTTTTCCCCTCTAGGGGAATAAATTTCTTGATTTGAATTTGAGCCAGTTTTCCTGCCTTGGTTATGCGGAAATATACTCGCCAGAGATAGACTTTTTTCTCACCAAAAGAGGGGTTGGTACTTAATTTCTTCCACAAGGGTTGGTGCATATAGGCACTGAAGCTGATTCCTTGTTTGAGAACAAGAGTTCCTTTAACTGACCGATTAGGCTCTTGAGATGGGTTTGGGTCAAATCGCCCAAACAGATAGCCCAGAGCCGAAAACTCGGTTGGACGACTAGGAGGGGTAAAGGGGACAACAACTTCCATGGGATTGGGAATGAAGGAGCCATTATATTTTAGACTATCAAATCACGGCAATCAGATGAACTTAACTGGTTAAGTTTTACTTCCGATAAGTTCTTACGGCTGTGGAGATTGTTGTTGAATACCCTTGACACTCCCCGGTCTAAAGACGCGGGGATTCTTCGCTCAACGACCCGACTTGCTCTCCCTGGCCGGAACCAAGAACAGTAGAGGTCAGATCTCCCGAAGCGTTTATTGGATCTAAGATCCAGGTTCCGGTGTGCCCCACCGTACCCAAGGCTCTCTTTAGGATATTGATAGCGGCATTGTGGTCACGATCTAACTTGCAACCACATTTGCAGATATGAGTCCTAGTTGATAGTGACTTTTTAACCACTTCACCGCATTCAGAGCAGTTCTGGCTAGTATATGCAGGGTTTACTGCGACAGTGACCCGACTAAACTTAGTTCCAAAATGCTCCAACCATTTCCTGAATTGATACCAACCTGCATCATTAATAGACTTGGCGAGACCGTGATTTTTAACTAAGTTCTTAACTCTTAGATCTTCGTAGGCGACCAGATCGTTAGATTCGGCTTTCGCCGACGCTACGCGAACGGATTACGCAGCGCGCCAGTCTCTTGGCGTGCTCTATGCGCTTCGCGCAGGCTTCGCCAACACGTTGCCTACTTATTCTAAGATGCTGTCTACCTAGTTTATTAATTGCTTTCTTTCGGTTGGACGAGCCTTTCTTTTTCCGGGAAACCCGGCGCTGATAAAACTTTAACCGCTTTTCCCCAGTTCTATAAAATCTAGGGTTGGGTTCAGAATTGCCATTAGAATCAGTGTAGAACTCTTTCAACCCTACATCTAACCCTATAGTACTTTTAGATGGTTCTAATTCCTCTACTACATCAACTGAGACGCAGAACTGAACATAGTAACCATCAGCTCTCTTGACTATCCGAACTCGCTTTATCTGTTTCTTATCGAAGCGCCACAAGTCCCAAGTGCCTTTAAGTTTAAGCTTCCCGTTCGCGTAGCGTGACCGAAGGTCAATCCCCTTCTTGTCAATGAACGTGATTGTTTTCTTGTCAGGGGATAACTTCCATCCAGACTGCTTGTATTCGACAGAACAGCAGTGTTTTTGAAATCTAGGAAAGCCTTTCTTTCCAGGTACCTTTTTCTTGCAGTTGTCAAAGAATCGCACGACAGATGACCATGCTCTTTCAGCACTAGACTGACGAGCTGTAGAGTTCAACTCATTGGCAAAAGGGAATTTTTTAGCAAGGACTGCACTGTACTTATTTAGATCGAACTTGCTAACTCCTTTGTTGTCCATCCAGTATCTAAGACAGCTGTTTCGGATGAATTTTACAGTCCGAATTGCTTCATCTATTGCTGAATATTGACAGGGTTTTCCTTTGGCTTTGAACTCTAAAATTATCATCAGTTTCGACCTTGACTGCGACTATTTTAGTCTAGCGCTCTCAGACTAAAACGTCAAATAATTGTTTCGTTTTTTCTTTGAGGCGGCTAAAGCCGCTATTCGCTTTCATCCCCGCTCTAAAGAGACGGGGTTTTCAGCGTTTCGATCCCTTATAATAAAACTGTCGAGCCCGGGCGCTGGAAGTGTGGGGAGATGGGAAGTTTGGGGAGATGGGGAGATGGGGAGATGGGGAGATTTGTATTAAGCGATGCAGGGCGGTCTTGGGGGTTTCCACGGGGCTTACAAGGTGCGGACGCAGGTTCCGCACAC
>NZ_CEYLVT010000102.1:25520-25641 GCF_982860115.1 Moorena sp. | reverse complement strand
GATCTCCAATGCCTGTTGAATCAGGGGTTCGGCCTGGTCATAGCGCCCCATTGAGTCGTAGAGTAATGCCAGGTTGTCGAGACTGGTGGCCACATCGGGATGGTCTTCACCCAGCAGCTGC
>NZ_CEYLVT010000102.1:17252-25420 GCF_982860115.1 Moorena sp. | reverse complement strand
TTTCTGATCTCCAAAGCCTGTTGAATGAGGGGTTCGGCCTGGTCATAGCGCCCCAAATACCAGTAGAGATTTGCCAGGTTGTTGAGACTGGTGGCCACATCGGGATGGTCCTGACCCAGCAGCTGCTTTCTGATCTCCAAAGCCTGTTGAATGAGGGGTTCGGCCTGGTCATAGCGCCCCATTGAGGAGTAGAGTAATGCCAGGTCGTTGAGACTGGTGGCCACATCGGGATGGTTCTCACCCAGGCGGCTTCTAGTTATCTCTAAACATTGCTCATACCAGGGTTCAGCCTGGTCATAGATACCTTGACCGTAATAAAATCTTCCTAAGCCAATAAACGGCCAGATTAAATCTTCATCCCTGAGCCAGTCAGTTAGAACTGTCGCAGCTTCGGCTAAATGAGAGATGGCGGGGGTAACTGCTGTAATATCATCGCGAGTTGGTGTATCAGGAATTAATTTGGCTACAGCCACCATTGTTTGACAAAAGCGTTGCTTGTAGCCATCGGCCTCTGGTAATTGAGCCAGCTTGGTCTGGAAAAATTCTCGAATTAGTTGATGGAGGCGATAGGTTTGCTGTTCACTCAGTTGCAACAGATTACGATCGACCAGAAAGCGATCGCGTAATTCTTCCAATTCTTCTTGTTGTTTATCCCATTCTTCTTCATCTTCAGTTTCGATCACACAAGACTCTACTAGAGACCACTCAAAAGGAGCTTGAGCAAACAGACTCAGACGACATGCTAACTGCTGGGCTTGTGGTGGCAAATCTTTCCAAGATAACTCAAACGCTGCTACTACACCCAACTTGTCTGTGATTTGCCCTTGTTTTTGAGATAGTAATGCCTGAGCTGCTAATTTTTCGTTCTCTAAACGTTCTTTAACTTTAGCAATGCTTAACCTCGGATGCAGATCTAAATATCCTCCTACTAACTGCAAACCCAAAGGCAAATACCCCAACCATTCACATAACGCTTCTGCTTCTGTTAGTTCCTTGTCAATGCGCTCTTTTCTAACAAGCTTACCTAATAATTCCAATCCTGCCTCTGGGGATAGTACATCCAGGTCAATATGTTTTATCGAAGGCTCTGGATTTTCACGGCTGGTGATCAGTACCTTGAAACGGGGTTGCGCCGGAGGCAAATAGGGATGAATGGCTTGATAGTCTACTACATCATCCAGCACGATCAATGCTGTTCCTTCTGGCCAATGCCCCCAGCAGTATCTTACCTTTTCCTGGAACTCTAGTTCATCTGGAATGGTTAATCCTAATTCCGTACGCCCAAAACTAATAAGTTGAGTTCCAAAATCTGCCCCCCGAACCCGCAGCCAGCACAAACCCCCAGGGTAGTTTTCCTGATATTTCAGAGCATATTGTAGAGCTAATTCGGTTTTGCCAACACCACCCATTCCGGCAATGGCACAAATCGCTAATCGATCCGTCTGTTGAAGTTCCTGATGGAGCTGCTCAAGTTGATCTTGCCTGCCTACAAAGTAGGGAGTACCTCGATTGATAATGTTACTGGGGGGATTTAACTTTGTCGGTTCCCGGTCGAACGATTCTAATCCATGATAGTGCATATGGTATTCCACCCCCGGTATGTATGGAATACCACTATCAGGTTTGGTAATATCACTAACCAAATTTGACTTTGTCGGTTCTCGCTCGGAGGATTCTTCCGATTCCAAAAGTGATATATCAGGGTACTCGGAAGTAACTTCAGAGATCAAACGACCCCAATATAATGCATAAGATTCCAGTTGCTGACGTTGACTCAGATCTGTTATCAAGCGTCCTGCTGAACGAATTTTTTCCAGTAATTCTTTGGCTTCTTTAGCGATATCTTCGTTCGGTAAATTTTCATACTCTTTCTGATTTATAAGTGATACATGCTTTTGATGGATTTCTTGTAAGAGATTAATTGCTGAAGTATTCATAACAACCACTAGGCTTTTATGATTATTTTTTGATAAGAGGACTAGTTAAAATAAATCGAAAATTCTCATGCTCTTTTTCTATATCAGATAGTTTATTTTTTAATTGATCGTCTAGATAGGAAAGCACAGAACCATTTATCATTTCTAAAGAGCATAAAAATGAGTCTAGCTCTTCTATTGTTTCTTTTAAGTTTTCAGGCAAAACACATTTGATAACTAATTGATTGATCTTATCCTTAAAATCATTGATTGTTTCAAGCCAGTTATTATTGCGGTTTATTTTTTCAAACTTCTTTCTAACTTGCCCCTCGGGTATATTATCAAAATTAGTGTAATTATTGATCATAATCAGGCATTCCATACTCCAATGAAGATGTAGTAATTGGAGACTTTTTTTATAGTCTTTACCTGAAATAAATCCTCGCAAATTAATTAGTCTTAGGCTCAAATTTTGAAAGTTTTCATGCAAGTATTTCCAATCTTTAACCTGTATTCGGTGCTCTATTAGCGAACTAAGTGAAGTTTGACACTCTTTGAGTTTCTCTAAATAATCTAAATCCGAAAATTTCTGATCAGGTATTTTGTCTTTAGCTACCATAGCTCTTTGTTGTTTGTATAACAACTCCACCGTTACCGGTTTTGTGCCGTCCTCTCCTTTGGGAAGTCTAAAGGTAGGATCGGGACCGATTTCCCGTCCGCCGTCCTGTTTTTTCCATGCTTTACGGGGGTAGATTCTGAGGAAAGCGGTGTTACCTTTAATCTTCAATTCGCATAGTGAATAGCCATGGAGCCGTTCCTGGTTTTTGTCCCCCCAGCCTTCCATACCGAACAGGGAGCAGCCTTGCAGTCTACGTTGATCATTAGCACCACCTTGAGCCAAGCTTCTGAACTTGGACTCGTGCATGTGTCCAAACAGATGTAAAGCGAATCGTTCTGGTGGACTATGAATCTCCCCATTTAGCTGCGCTTGGGCTTCGTCAGTTAGCCAATCCTGGGGGTGGTGGGTAAGTAGCAAACAGGCATGGTGTGCTTGTGCCCAAGACGGTCCATTTTTATTACAGGCCCCATGGAACTGGCGCAGATCTAGAGCCAGCTTACCTTTTCTGTCACCGCCCATCAGTTGCAGAAATGCGCTATTTAGTCCTAAAATCCCGAGTTTGAACCCGTCTTTCTCAATTGTTGCTGAAAAATCTCCTGGCAGTATCCCCTTTGAATAGATGTCGGGCTTAGGTACGGTGGTATTGTCCCACCATTCAACATAATTCTCGAAAGCTTTGATAACAAGCTGTCGCTGAGGAGATTCGATCTTATCCCAAAATGGCTTTTGGATCTTAGGACTGCTCCACATATCCTCAAGACCAATCAATGCCGTGTCAAACTCGTCATCTGGTCGAACCAAATCGTGGTTACCAGGTACAGCCAGAAACTTCGGCTTAAATCCCATCTGGTCAAAGTTGTCCCAGAACTTATCTAACAGTTTATCTACCTGTTGGAATTCCGATTCAATGCCCCGCTGGGTGATATCCCCAGTAAACATTACCAAATCCCAGGGCCCTACCTTTTCACAAAGGTACTCTAAATCGTCGAAGAAAATTTTCTCAACATTTTGCCACAGATTCTCTAAGCCATCCATACCCAAATGGAGGTCAGTCAGATGTAACCACCTAAAGATAACCTCCCTGTGATCTGAGGTTTGGTTAAATTCCCTTGAATAACTCACCGATTAGTTTTTAATTTAAAGTTAACTATATAGTATTATATTGTATATGAATGAAACCCAATATGGACTTATTCTAACATATAAAAATATAGGAAATAGGGAATCGTAAATTCTTAATTCTCAATTCTTAATTCTACATTCTTAATTCTATAACCGTACAATTTCTTTCAATTACCCCTCCCAAAAAAAAATTCTAAAACCCCTTGACACAATTAACTATAATCGTTATTATTATAGTTGTAAACCGTAAAACGTTTTTTTTACTATGTCTGACAACTTTCGCCCTAACCCCGAAAACAATCCTGATGAGATTACTCCCAGTAATACTCCTCAGGAACGGTCTCCAAAAAAATACCCCATTAAGCACATTTTGAAAGGCTCCCGCCGGGCAATAACCAACACCATCCATACCCTTTATGCACGGGGTTACGCCCAAGTTGATGAGTGGAGCCCCCTTCAGCAGACTGACATTCCTGGCGAATTCATCACGGTAATGACAAAATACTTAATGCTGGGTTAAGGGCTTAAATTTCAGGGGGCTTTGCCCCCTGGCCAAAGCATCAGGTCTGATCCCGTAGCGTGGCCTTTGGCCAATTAAATCGGATCACATCTGGATGGGTTTACAAAGTTGAGACATAAGTAAAAATTGCTAGCCGTGGAAGGTATTTCTGCGGCTACTTTTTTTTGGGGTTATGATGTTGTTCGCGTAGCGTGGCCTTTTGGCCAAGGTTATGATGTTGAACGTTGAAGGTTATGATGTTGAAGGTTATTAGGTTTAAGGTTAGTACGTTGAAGGTTTAAGGTTAGTACGTTGTTCGCGTAGCGTGGCCTTTTGGCCAAGGTTATAAACAGGCTCAGCTCATCAACACAAGACCTCGCAGCATTACTATTGTCTGGATACAGTCATTGATATAATCTCTGGATAATTACCTTTAATAAAAATCTCCCCAAACTCCCCATCTCCCCATCTCCCCATCTCCCTACTCCCTTTAATACCAATTCAAGTAATCACAATATCCAATTCCGACACCCCAAACAAGCGGGCTTTAGCGCAGCGTTCAATATAAAGTTCAACCACCCGGTCTTCCTTATTACTCTGTAAAAGTTCCTCAAAAATCTGTTGCGCCTGATCAAAGTCTTCCTCTACATAATAGGCAACTGCTTCCTCAAACCGAGGAGTCGTGCCGGACTTGAAAGCAATCAAATCCTCAGGATTAGCATCATACACTTCAAAGATTTCCACTGGTTGACTTTTACCCTTCACCTTAACTCGCCCTAGACACCGATAATGATAATTGTCTCGATTATCCAGATCAGTCAAGGTTGGTTTACTAATCAAAATCTCTGTTCCATAAATCTTGGTTAAACTTTCCAAACGGGAGGCCAAATTTACAGTATCAGCAATCACAGTTGTATCCATCCGTTGAGATTCTCCCACTGTGCCTAAAATTAAACTCCCCTTGTGCAAACCAATACCAATCGCAATCGCTTCATAACCACTATTATGGCGATGGGAGTTATAAAGATAAACTTGCTTTTGCATCTCAATGGCTGCGTTTAGGGCATGATCAGCTTTTTCGGGAAACAACGCCATCACCGCATCACCAATATATTTATCAATGAAGCCGTTATAATTACGAATCACTGGACTGACTCGACTTAAATAGCCGTTGATAAAATTAAAGTTTTCTTCTGGTGACATCATCTCTGATAAACTAGTAAAGGAGCGAATATCAGAAAAAAGTACTGTCATCTCTTTTTGGACATTGTCCCCTAATTGGACATCAAGAATACTTTCCCTTTCTAAAAATTGCAGAAACTCCCGAGGCACAAAGCGTCCATAAGCTACATTAATTTTGGCTAACTGAAGATGGGTCTTAATTCGTGCTAGCAATTCATTCTTGGATATGGGCTTAGTTAAATAATCATTGGCTCCTGCTGCAAATCCTGCTACCAAATCTGAGATCTGATTTTTAGCGGTTAACAATACTACGGGTAGTTCATTAGGTAGAAATTTCTCACGGATTTTTTTACAGAACTCATAGCCGGTCATTTTCGGCATCATAATATCCAGTAAAATCAAGTCTGGTCTGCATCCGTGGGAAATTTTTGTAAATGCATCTAGGCCATTAACTGCTTGAATAATATTATAGTTTTGCAGAGAAAGATGGTTGACCAAAACTTGAAGATTTACTGGTTCATCATCTACAATCAAGATGTTAAAAGCTTCCACAGTTGGTGATGATAAGTTCTGATCAGACATCAGATGATTAGACATCAGGTGATTAGACATCAGGTGATTAGACATCAGGTGATCAGATATCAGGTGATCAGATATCAGGTGATGAGAGTCACTTGCCATCGCCAAATAATTCTGAATCTTGGAAACTTCCTCTCGCTGTTTCCTCTCTACTTTACCCTTTGATATCGGTAGGGTGAAACTAAACCGTGACCCAAGGTTTGGGGTAGACTCCACATCAATATCTCCGCCGTGGAGCTGCACCAGTTTTTTAGTAACTGCTAAACCTAACCCCACTCCTCCATATTTCCTATTAATGGAGCCATCTCCTTGTTCAAAAGCTTCAAAAATTCGCTCTAATTTATCAGGTGGGATACCAATCCCTGTATCAGAAACGGTAATTTTAAGATAAGACGTTACCACCTCTGCTGATACTTTAATGGTACCACGTTCAGTAAATTTAATGGCATTACCCACTAAATTATAGAGAATCTGTTGGAGTCGGTTTTCATCAGCATCCACTGGGGGACTAGATGATGAAACTTGATTAATCAATTCTATATTTTTATTACCCACAAGGGGACGGGATAGCAATAAAACAACTTCTGTTATTTCTCGCATCCCTACTGGCTTAATTCTCAGGTTAATTTGTTTATGCTTGAGGGCAGAAAAATCCAGTAAATCGTTAACAAGCTGAGTTAACCGTTTGCCACTAGAGACAATCAGAGAAAGATTAGATGCTGTTGACTGGGATAACTCACCTGTTGCTCCATCAATCAGGGATTCAGCGAGGCCAATAATGCCATTCAGAGGCGTTTTAAGTTCATGAGATGTATTGGCTAAGAATTCATTTTTGAGCTGATCCATTTCCTGAAGAGCAGCATTCTTAGTTTCTAGCTTCTGGTTATACTCTTGTAGCAGTCGCCTGGTTTCAGCAAATCGTCGTTCTAAAATTAATCCTAAGGATAGGATAAACAGCAACATTCCCCAAGAATAGAATCGTTGATACCAATTTTCCGGTTCAAACCGATACACTAAAAGATCATGCATTCCTCCTATAACTAGGATAGATAATCCGGAACTAAATAGTTTAGCATAATAGTTTTTCTGAGTGATAGCTATAGGAATAGCATGGAGCAATAAAATTATTGTACTAGCCAGGATCAGGTAGTGATCAATATATATCTCATACAACCAGGAACTGTTGTATATAACAATTAATCCTAAAGAAATTACCGAATAAATTAAGTGAATTTGCCATAACCGCTGGATTATGGAAAAATAGCCTGAGCCAAATATTTGTTCAAAACCAATAAGGGTGAGAATAGGCAGAAAACAAAAAGCCGTATATCGAGTATGCTCCCAATTCAGGGAATCCTTAAATAATAAGGGAATAATGGTTGATTGGCTAAGGTTGTAAACGCCACTAGCTATGGCTAATAATCCAAAGGCTAGAATTAATCCTTTATCTTGAGACCGGAATAAAAAGGTTAAACTAAACCACAGCCCAATTAAAATAAAAATACAGCCTAAAACGGTGCTGATTTCGTCTTTGAACAAACACCGAATTACGTTAAATTTAGAACCAATAACTATCCGGTCGAAAAATCCGATGTAAATAGACTGATCAGTCCCTACATAAACATTAATGAACAATGATTTGCCGGAAAAATTTGAATCAACAGGAACAATTGGCCATTGATACCCTTCACCATTAGTTGGAGGCAATGAGTCAGGGGATAATCGGGTATAAATCAGTTCCTGATCTAAATAAGCTTCTAGTATATTGGGAACTGCTCCGAGATAAAGAGTGGGAGATTGCCATTTACCCTCTGGTAATCTAACCCTTAACCAAACATTGTTTTGCTGTTGATCTTGCTGTGACTTCCATAATCTTTTTGGAAACGTAAATGATTTCCAGCAAGGGTCACCCTTGGCAATCTCGACCTTAGTACAACCCTTGGCATTACGGAGGTTATTGATAGAAACATCACCCCAGAGATAGTGCCATCCTTGGGTAATCTTAAATGGCGGCAAGGTTTTAGATGCCTGAGATTCTGCTTGACTAGGTGCGATGGTTAATAGGCTAATCAGTACTGATATCAAAAAAGCGCCCAAACACAAGAGGATTTGGGCACGTTTCCAACTAAACATATGTTTCATTGGTATCTCCTGGAGGGGCTATGGGTCACCTCACAAGGGTAGGTTTTTTACTTTGACGTCAGGTGTGGGGTGTAGGGTGACCGGGTGTAGGGTGTGGGGGTACAGACAA